>NZ_JASPIX010000003.1:0-237378 GCF_030229735.1 Corynebacterium sp. MSK074 | reverse complement strand
TGACTCACAATGAACATCCTCTCCTACGGACACAAGATCCGTACAAATAGGGTGTCCACTAAACGAGGGTAACCTCACGGGCCAACCAGCCCAGATAATTTAGTCAACCTCTGCCAACACCACCACAACATCAAAACCGACCGCAGAGTCCACTACATCCTCGACCCCATTACCGGAACCATCGCCTGGCTACACCGCGACGGCACCTACCAACTAGACCACCCCACCGGACCACTAGCCACACACCACACCCACTGGAACCACACCTGGGCCCAATACCTCACACACCAACAACAACGAACACAGCGAAAGGAGGGCTAGGAAGTAGGCCCGAGCCCGCGGTGTGTGATCCAGGAGAACGGTCGTGCCGGACTTTCGCATGCCGTTTTCCTCCTCAGGGATGATGTTGGCCGGAGACCATGGTGGCTAGACTTAAATAGGTAATTTCCCATTTACAAGGAGAATTTGTCTCATGACTGATGCTGCGGCTCGCGCCGTTGACTTGTTTAAGCAATATGGAAGCGATGACACAGCTGTCGTCGCTCTTGATCATGTATCCATTGAATTCGGGAAGAATGAATTCACGGCGATCATGGGCCCATCGGGTTCCGGTAAGTCGACGCTGATGCACACCATGGCTGGCCTCGATTCAGCGACGTCTGGCTCGGCGTTCATCGGTGATACCGATATGTCTGCGCTTAACGATAAAGACATTACGGCCCTGCGTCGCGACCGTTTGGGCTTTATCTTCCAGTCCTTTAACCTTGTGCCCACGCTGACTGCGGCGGAAAACATTACCTTGCCGACGGACATCGCCGGCAAGGGCGTCGATAAGCAGTGGTTTGAGGAGGTCACTAGCCGCCTTGGCCTAGCGGAGCGCCTGGAACACCGCCCAGCTGAATTGTCTGGTGGACAGCAGCAGCGCGTGGCCTGTGCTCGTGCATTGGTTTCTCGGCCGGAAATCATTTTCGGCGATGAGCCAACGGGCAACCTGGATTCGAATTCTTCGGCCGAGGTGCTCGACATTTTGCGAACCGCGGTGGATAAGGACAACCAAACAGTGGTCATCGTGACGCACGATGCCAAGGCCGCCTCGTATGCGGACCGGGTGGTTTTCCTTGCTGACGGCAAGCTTGTGAATGAGTTGCACAATCCGACGATGGAGGCCATTCACCAGGTAATGGCGGAGATTGAGGGCTAAATGGCACGCGGAAACGCAATGCGCAGAGTATCTCTGCGTAATATTGTGGCGCATAAGTTGCGCCTTGGGCTGACGATTCTCGCGGTGGTTTTGGGCACTGCGTTTATTGCCGGCTCGTTTATGTTCACCAATTCGCTGAAGTCTACGTTTGACTCCGCCGTGGATAATCAGTTCCGCGGCGTGGATGCAGTGGTGAGCCAAAAGGACGACAATGGCGCGAAACTGGATGACAAGCTGCGTCAGAAGCTGGCTGACGATAAGGATGTTAAGAACATCAATATCGCGGATTCGGAGACCGTTGTCGTGGCCGATGAGAACTCGGAGGCCTATCAAACCCAGGGCGGCACGGCCAGTGTTGTTCCGTTCTACCCAGAAGACAAGGTCGTTGGTGGCGCCGATGAGTTGAAGGAGGGCGAGGAGCCTAGCGGTAAGGACGAGGTCCTCGTCAACTCTTCCGCGGCCGACAAGTACGACATTTCCGTGGGTCAGAAGCTGACTGTGGTTCACCCCGATGAGCAGGATACGGTTACGGTTTCTGGCATCTCGGAGCCTGCGGTAGACCAGGGCGAGAGCATCGTACTGAGCATGGCTGAAAAGGATTACCTGGAGCGCTACGGTGATCCGAGCCAGCTCAAGGTTTCTGCAGCCGATGGAGTGGATGCGAATGCCTTGGTGGATCACCTGAACGAGAAGTATGAAGTCAAGGCGGAGTCGGGTGAGCGCCTGGCTGAGGAGACCTCGGAGATGATGTCCTCTGCCTTGAAGTTCATCAATTACTTCCTCATCGCGTTCGGCCTGATTGCGCTGCTGGTGGGCACCTTCATCATTGCGAATACTTTCTCGATGATTGTCGCGCAGCGCACCAAGGAGTTCGCTCTCTTGCGTGCACTGGGTGCTTCCCGTCGCCAGATCACAAACTCGGTGGTGGTGGAGTCTGCCATTGTTGGTGTTCTGGGGTCCATTGTGGGCGTGGTTGCCGGTATGGGTTTGGTCGCAATCATTAAGGCAGTCATGAGCGCGCAGGGAATGCCGCTCGATGGCGGCTTGGGCCTGAGCGTTTCGGCCATCGTAGTTCCAATTATTTTGGGCACCATCGTGACGGTTGTATCCGCATGGGCACCGGCACGGCGCGCGGGCCGCGTGCAGCCGGTGGAGGCAATGCGCACTACCGAATCAGCTTCCGGAACTTCCCTGAAGGTACGCACGATTTTCGGTGCCATTATCTTGCTGGTGGGCATTGTTGCGGCGTTGGCAGGCGTGCTTTCCGACGGCGAAACCAGCGTCCGCGCCATCCTCGTCGGCGTCGGCGCATTCGGTGTCATCGTGGGATTCTTCTTAGCCGGCCCGGCCCTGTCGCTACCTCTGGTTCCCACGGTGGGCAAGGTAATCGGTGCACCGTTTGGCGCCATCGGTTCATTGGCGGCTACGAACTCGCGTCGCAATCCGCGCCGTACAGCAGCCACCGCATTTGCGCTGACCTTGGGCGTGGCCCTAGTGACCGCTATTGGCATGCTGGGCGCAACTATGAAGTCCTCCGTGGCCGATACCGTCGAGCAGAATATTACTTCTGATTACCTGCTTTCCGGTCCTAGCTCCGGTGAGTTCCCGACGCCGAAGGACACGGGTAAACGCGCGGCGGAGGCCGAGGGCGTCGATAAGGTGATTACCGTCGGTATGGCTCCGGTAGCCGTCGATGGTCAGGCATCGATGGATTATGGTCCACAATTCCAACAAACGATGACTGCGGATGGAGATCCGTCGTCGATGATTGCGCTCGACATGGTTGAGGGCGATGCCAACTTGGAGAAGGGCTTCATTGCTACCGAGGACTTTGCCAAGGAACACGGCTGGAAGGTAGGAGAGACCTATAAAGTTACTTCTGCGGAAAAGGACAAGAAGGCCGAGGCGAAGCTGGTCGGTACCTTTAAGCCCACCGATGTGGTCCAGAATATGGTGCTTTCGCAGGATGTGGCGGAAAAGGTCGCACCGAAGAAGTCCTTCACCGTCCAAATGGTGGGCGTCCTGGGCCAGGAAGGCTATGACAAGGAAGAACTGCGCCACAACCTAGAGGACTCGGTCAAGGATTTGGTCGTGGTTCAGGTTAATTCTGGCGAGGAGTATGCGGGCCAAGCCGCCGGATTCATCGACCAGATGCTTTCCATCCTGTATGGCCTACTCGCCCTAGCGGTGATTATTGCCGTTCTGGGTATTGTCAATACCTTGACCCTGGGTGTTATTGAGCGACGCCAGGAGATCGGTATGTTGCGTGCCGTGGGTACGCAGCGTCGCCAGATCCGCACGATGATCACTCTCGAGTCGGTGCAGATTGCGCTCTTCGGCGCGGTAATGGGCATCCTCATCGGCCTTGGCTTGGGCTGGTCCTTTATCAAGATCCTCGGTGATGAGGGACTGGATTCCGCGCAGATTCCGTGGGCGATGGTGCTCATCATGCTGGTGGGCTCGGCCATCGTCGGCATTATCGCGGCCGTCTGGCCGTCGAACCGTGCGGCAAAGACGCCGCCATTGGAGGCAATCGCGGACTAGCCTAAAACGCCCAAGGTCTCCCTTCTTGGCACAAAGAAGGGAGACCTTCCTGTATTTACGCGGCCATCCAAGCCCTGACTGCCGATACCGCATCCTTTGTTTTCATATCCGGCAGGTAGGCATGCATGGTGGCCAATGCGATGGAAGGAAGTTTCAGTTCATCGTGGTAACAGAGGTACCACGGGTGCTCCTCGGGTTGGAATTTGCGCTTGCTGGCCGCTAGGGTGCGGAATCCATAGAGCGGTTCGACTTCCTCACCGATGCGGTTGAGGGCGACGTCGAGCCAATTAGGTTCGTCTGGTTGTCCCGCCAATGGGGCGCCGGAAAGGGAGATCCAGCCGAGGCCTTCGTCATGAGCGATGAGCATCGCTTCTGAGATGAGGAGCTCGATGACGCCTTTGAAGCCGTGCTCATTGCGGCGCATGACGTCGAGAACGTAGCCGACAATGGCACCATTTTCGTATACCGGCATCCAGCTGGTGACACCGTGTAGAGTGCCGTCGGCGGACTCAGCCAGCAGGAGCCGAGTGCCGTCCACCATCATTTCCTCAAGACCGCCGAGGGTAAAGCTCATTTCGGGGAGGGCTTTGTCAGAGACCCAGTCCTCGCTTAAAGCGGTGACGCGGGCGATGGAGGCAATATCTAGCTCCTTCCAGGTGGTCCACCGTGTCGTGATGCCTTCCTTTTCTGCTTTGTTTCGTGCGGTGCGCACGTTTTGGAATTTCTTTCCCTTGAACTCTACGGATTCGCAGCTGAGTACGGCTTCTTCTGCGACTTGGAGGCGCTTTAGCTGCGGGTGTGCATCGGCGAATTGGGTATTGACGGAATACCACGCCACCGTCCAGCCTTGCTCAGCGGCGAAGTCCTCGAACTCCGCGCTGATATCGTGGCCGACGGGAGCACCCAGTGTGAGGGCGATGCCATTGGAGACGCGGTAGGCCACGTAGGAATCATCGTGGAAGAAGTAGTGGTTGGATCTCCACAGGGTCATAAAAGAAAGGTGATCGCCGGTACCGGACTCGAGTAAGCGACGAGCCGAGTCGCGGTCAGATTCTTGTGCAGGGTCTACGGGCCGTGAAAAGCCAAGGTAGAGACGAACAGCCACGACGATCCAGAAGACGTTTCCCACCCATTCGTAGACGAACCAAGAAATCATCGTGGCCGGCGCGACGTGGTGGGGGAGGATGAGTGCGACTACGGCCGGGACGAAACGCAGTGGGGTTTCTGCAAGGATCGCCGCGAGGTTCGCCGGGGGTACGGTGTTGTGCAACGAGGCGGTGAGGATCCACAGGCCCGCGCCAAAGACGCCGGCGAGTCCGGCAAAGGCGACCGTGCGGCTGAGAAATGCGTGGTTTTCGTGGGTGCGAAACAGCGATCGATTAATTAGCAGCATGAACAGTGTCAGTAGCCAGGGCAAGAGGACGAGCACGAGGTTGGGCAGGAGATAGCTCAGGCGGGCGTCATCCCAAAGCTGGTAGGTCAACAGGGTAATGGCAAGTACCTGGGTAATAACCGCCATCCACCACGCGAGCACGCGGCCGCGGGTAAGGCCAAAGCACACCACTAGCTGGATGATAATCGGCATGATATTGGCTACCACGGCGCCGATGCCTTGGGCGCGGGCGAGGTCGACTGCCGCGGTGCAGCTGGCAGAAGTGACCGAATCCGCGCAGGCTTGGGTCGCCTTCAAGGCGGAGAGGTGAGGAGCCCACAGGAGCTGCGTGATTTGGGAGAACGGGCCTTCTGCTATTGGATCGAGGGCTACGAACGCAGGGCCGATGGCCACGCAGGCGACGCCAACTGCGAGGAGCACTCGGCGCTCTCTGATGGAAGGCGGTGCGGGTTCGGGCTTAAAGAGAAGTTGGCCCGCCGTAATGGAAAGTGCGGCGGCAACGATGCCGAGGACATCGGACATGGTGCCGGAATAGAGCACAAAGGTAGCGGTAAGCACGATAAGCGAGATGCGTAGCCGGCGGCGCCACAGGCGGGGTAGTAGGGCGGAAGCAAAGCCGGCAGCACCGGCGATAAAACCGATTGGGGTGAGGAAGGTATCGCTAAGGAGATCATTGCCCCACCGGTTCAGCCCTGCGGTCTCGATTCCGCGGGCAAGGACGATGGATAGGGGCACAGTAATGAGCTGAGAGGTAATTCCCACCGCCAATGTGCGCAGGGAGCCCAAGCGCCATTCTGCGGGAACGAGCCACAACAGGATAAGGACCGACAAGATGATAGCGCCGCCAGGGTGCGCGGTAGTCAGCGCCAACCAGTGAGAGGTGGGGAAGTCCACTAGGTGGAGCGCCCACATGATGACTAAGACGGCCAGGGAAACAGGAAACCTGGTCAGGATGGTTTTAAGAACGGACATCGTTGGCTCCAATTCCGTCGAAGGGATCCTTAATCGCGGTCATGCCACCGCGACGGGCGGCCCAAGCGAAAGATTCGCGCAGGGCTGGGCGCCACACCTGGAAGGAGTGGCCGCCGGGGCGGGTGCCGAAGTAGGTTTTCATGCCGGCGTTGCGGGCGGCGTCGGAAAGCGAGCGCAGGGCGTTGACGGAAGCAGCGTCCTTATCGCCAGCGATGAAGATAGCCTGGGCGGAGTAGTGCTTGTGGGCGAGCAAGTGTGCGGGGTCCTGGTCATTGAAGGCTGACTCGTCGCCAGCGAAGAATTTCTTCACCGTGGCCGCGTGGTTGCCAATGGTGGGCTCGGCCTCGCCGGAGATGTCGATGATAGAGCCATAGGCTTCGGGGCGGTTGGTAGCGATCTGCAGAGAACAGGTGCCGCCGTAGCTTAGGCCGCCGACGGTCCAAGTGCGCTGATCCGGGTTGACCTTGAACTTCTGCTTGATAACTTGCGGCACGTCTTGGCTGAGGTAGGTCATGACCTTGGCCTGGGTGCTATCGGCGCAGATGGGATTGGCTGTTTCAGAGCCGGTGGCGTCCACGGCAACGACGATAGGGCTGCGCCCTCCATTCGCCGCCTGGAATTGGTCTGCGGTTTCGGCCGCTTCACCCGAACCGAACCATTGCTCTGGGCCACCTGGGTTGCCGTGCAGGAGGACGATGACAGGCAGGGTGTGGTCCGTCCAGTATGCAGGCGGGATATACGCCGTAGCTTGGCGAGCGGAGAAATGGGAGGTGGTGCCCGGAAGATCGACGTGGACGATCGCTGCACCGGAATTGGTGTGGGAAAACTCCTCGTAGCTCATCTCTTTTGCTACGGGGCGTGGGTCCAGGGAGGCAATATCTGGGTAGGTTTGGTACTCCATGTTGATGATGCCAACGGTGGCGAGGAGGGAGAAGACTCCGGCTGCAATCGTGACAGTTTTGGGCTTGCGGAGAAACGCCGCCACGGGGACGAAAGCTGCGAGGAAGATATACCACGGAACTTGCCAGTGCTGGAGAAAGTACCAAGCGATGACGCACAGTAGGGCCGCGATGATCAGCGGCCACACCTTGCGTTGAAGGAGAATGATGATTCCTGCAATCGCGAGGATGGCGTAGAAAATCACGCCGTTGATGGGATCCGCCAAAGGCAGATTCAAAAGGAAACTCACCCGGAAAACATTAGGCCTGTGCAGGACAAAAGTAACTGCTAGTTAGCTGGGAGTTTGCCCCTCAAATGCCGTGATAAATGCGTGCCGCCCAGATGGTGCCGCGCCAGGCTAAAACGATGCCGAGGCCGATGGTCCAGAAGAGATATTTGCTAAGCCGCCACCACTCCTTGCGTTTGATCATTTCTCCCAGTTCCTTCGCCAATGTGGACCAGGTGGACAGGCCGCCGGCTAGGCCGAGGGCGAGGAAGGGGTGGATAAGGGGGGCGTCGGCAAGCTGGGCGAAACCATAGGCCAGGCCAAGGGCTAGGGAGCCCAAAATATTCGCCACGAAAGTGCAGTAGGGGGCGGGCACAAGCCGAGTAAAGCCATAGCGCAGGCTGCCACCAACGAAGCCGCCGAGAAGGACCCAGATAAGATTCATCGCAGCTTGTCACCTGCCAGGTAGCCGCCCACGCAGCCGATAATGGTGGCTAGGGCATAGACTAAAGCGATGGTCCAATGGGCCTCGGAAGTCAGGAAAGCGAAGGTGGCAAAGCTAGTGAAACCGCCGAGCACGCCGGTGCCCCAAAAAGGGCCGGGGCGGAAGTAGCCCATGAGCGCGCTGCCGAGAATATTAATGATGAGCAGCGGGATCATGCCGCCGCCGAGCGCTACGGAAAGCAAGTATCTGGCAGCCGCACCGAGCGCAGCGCCAGCACCCACGACGAGGAATTGAGGCATGCGGCCTATGTTACTTCCAGTTCATCCCTTGGGACTCTACGAACGCGCGCACCTCATCCACTGGCTTATTAAGCTTGGGGTCGAAGGCTAGGTAGGCCTTGGTCTCGCGGGCCACAAGGCCGGAGAGGAGGAGCAAGCCAATGAGGTTCGGGATGGCGATGAGACCGTTAGCCAGATCAGAGAAGGTCCAAGCGAGCTCGAGCTCCGAGACGGAGCCGACAAAGAGTAGGCAGGCAAAGAACATGCGGTAGGGGATAGAGGCCTTGCGGCCGCAGAGGGACTCCAGGGAACGTTCGCCGTAATACGCCCAGGCCATGATGGTGGAAAAGGCGAAGAAAATAATGGAGAGCGAAACGATGGTGCCGCCCCAGTCGCCAGGAAGCACGCGAGAAAAGGCCTCGGCCGTCATGATTCCGGCCTCGTCGCGGCCCATATCCCAGGTACCGCCCACAACAATGACCAAGCCAGTGATGGTTACCACGATGATGGTGTCAATGAAGGTTTGCGTCATCGATACCAACCCCTGGCGCGCTGGGTGCGGGGTCTTGGCAGCCGCGGCGGCGATGGCGGCGGAGCCCATGCCGGACTCATTGGAGAAGATGCCGCGGGCAACACCGTATTGAATGGCCATCATGATGGTGGAGCCCACGAACCCGCCACCAGCGGCGGTGCCGGTAAAGGCATCGCTGAAGATCATAGCAAAGGCGGCGGGAATCTCCGCGGCATGCGAGAAGATTACATAGAGCCCGCCCAGGACGTAGACGATGATCATCAACGGGACGAAGGCGGCGGTAATGCGCCCGATGGCCTGGATTCCGCCAAGGAGTACGGAGCCCACCAAGACGAAGAGAATCGCACCGGTGGCCGCCGGGGCGATACCGAAGGTCGATTCCATATTGGTGGCCACAGCATTGGCTTGGGCGAGGTTGCCGATGCCAAAGGAGGCGCAAATTGCAAAGATGGCAAAGAATACTGCGAGTACCGATCCGAGTGGTCCGGGGATGCCACGCTTCAGGTATTGCTGTGGCCCGCCGGACATCTCGCCCTTGGAATCCGTGGTGCGAAAACGCACGCCCAGGTAGGCCTCGGTGTACTTGGACGCCATGCCCACGAGGCCGGTAATCCAGATCCATACCAGTGCGCCAGGGCCGCCGATGGACAACGCGGTGGCCACGCCCACGATATTTCCCACTCCCACGGTGGCGGCAAGGGCGGTGGTCAGCGCCTGATAATTGGAAATATCACCCTCAGTGGAGTCGTCGCCGGAGTCGCTGGCGAAGACGTGGCGCAGTGCGCGGCCGAGTGCGCGAAACTGGAGTCCGCCCAAACGAATGGTCAGCCACAGGCCGGTGCCCAACAGGAGGGGAATGAGGATGAACGGTCCCCACACCACGGTGCTGATGGCGGAGAGGATGGAATTAAGCGAGTCCATTCTGTAAATCTAGCGAACTATAGAAATGGAGTAAATTTGCCCATACCCCCAGCCGGGGGAATATTCGTCCTGCGCAACTACGGGAGAGCAGGCAAGCTGGGATGGCATACCACCCCAACCCTTCAAGGAGTACGCCATGGCCCACGAGCGCGCCGGCACGCTGGCACAGCCCGCGGATCTTATTGATATCGCAGAATTGGTCACCGCCTACTACACCCGTACCCCGGACGCCGATAACCCGGATCAGCAGGTGTCCTTCGGTACCTCAGGCCACCGCGGCTCCGCGCTGGATCGAGCCTTTAATGAGGCTCATATCCTAGCGATTACCCAAGCCATTGTGGATTACCGCGCGGAACAAGGCGTTGCTGGGGCGATTTTCATCGGCCGCGATACCCACGCGCTGTCCGAGCCTGCCATGGTCTCCGCCCTTGAGGTGCTGCTGGCCAATGGGGTGGAGGTTCGCGTCGACGAGCGCGGCCGCTACACGCCGACCCCAGCGGTCTCCCATGCCATCCTGACCCACCCTGGCGCCGATGGCATCGTGATTACCCCGTCCCATAATCCTCCCCGCGATGGCGGCTTCAAGTACAACCCGCCTACCGGTGGCCCGGCCGACGCTCAGGCCACGGATTGGATTGCGGGCCGCGCGAACGAGTACCTGCGCGCTGGGCTGGAGGGTGTGAAGCGGACGTCTGTCGCGGGCGTGCTGGACGAGCGCTGCGTGAAGCACGACTACGTGCACAACTACGTGGCTGACCTGAAGAACGTGGTGGATATGCAGGCCATTAAAGAATCCGGCCTGCTCATCGGCGCCGATCCCATGGGTGGCGCTTCCGTGGATTATTGGCAGGCCATCGCTGACCATTACGAGCTCAACATGACCGTGGTGAATCCGGAGGTGGATTCCACTTTCCGCTTTATGACCTTGGATACGGATGGAAAGATCCGCATGGATTGCTCCTCGCCGGATGCTATGGCCTCGCTTATTGACGCCCGCTCTAAGTTCGACCTTGCCACCGGCAACGACGCCGACGCGGACCGCCATGGCATTGTCACTCCCGATGCCGGACTCATGAACCCCAATCACTACCTCGCCGTGGCTATCGAGTACCTCTTTAGTCACCGCCCGCAGTGGGGGAGTGCTGGTGTGGGAAAGACCCTGGTGTCTTCCTCCATGATCGATCGCGTGGTGAAAAGCCTAGACCGCGAATTGGTGGAGGTGCCCGTCGGCTTTAAGTGGTTTGTACCGGGGTTGCTCGAAGGCACCATTGGTTTCGGTGGCGAGGAGTCTGCCGGGGCGTCTTTCCTGCGCTTCGATGGCTCCGTGTGGTCCACCGATAAGGACGGCATCATTATGGATCTACTCGCCGCGGAGATTACCGCCGTCACCGGCAAGACTCCGTCCCAGCGCTACGCAGAACTGGCGGAGAAATTCGGCGCCCCAGCCTATGCCCGCACCGACGCCCCCGCTAACCGCGAGCAGAAGGCCATCCTCAAGAAGCTGTCTCCTGAAAAAGTTTCCGCCACGGAGCTAGCAGGCGAGGACATTGTGGCCAAGCTGACGGAGGCA
Source organism: Corynebacterium sp. MSK074 (assembly GCF_030229735.1). Classification (NCBI taxonomy): domain Bacteria; kingdom Bacillati; phylum Actinomycetota; class Actinomycetes; order Mycobacteriales; family Corynebacteriaceae; genus Corynebacterium; species Corynebacterium sp. MSK074. Next base: position 226,357 of record NZ_JASPIX010000003.1, on the reverse strand, counting down.
CCCGGCAACGGGGCGGCGATTGGCGGTTTGAAGGTAGCGACGGAAAATGCCTGGTTCGCCGCTCGTCCTTCCGGCACTGAAGATAAGTACAAAATCTATGCCGAATCTTTCTTGGGTGAGGAACATCTCAGACAGGTGCAAGCAGAAGCACAGGCAGTTGTTGCCAATGTTTTAAAGGGTTAACGCTAAACTCATCCTCGTGAGTAGCAAGATTAATGGGAAGCTGATGCTTGATGTCATCAGCTTCATCGCCCGCTTTGGCATGGCCTGGGTGTGGATTGACGCCGGCGTGCATAAGCTTGGCAAGACCCTAGACATGACCCAGGCCATTAAAGGCTATGACATTTTTACGCCTGATTGGGCTCTTTACCTCGCAACGGTCATTGGCCCACTGGAGGTTATTGGTGGCGTGCTCTTGCTGCTCGGGCTGTTTTTGCGAAAGTCCTCCATCGTGGCCACCGTCGTGTTGCTGCTCTTTATGGTGGGCATCGCTCAAGCTTGGGCCCGTGGACTGGATATTGACTGCGGCTGCTTTGGCTATGACGCCCAAAATCCTGACCGAGGAATGGATTATGCGAAGACGCTGCTGCGCGACGCCGCATATCTATTCCTGACCCTATGGACCATCAAGCGCCCCTTCACCAAGTTTGCCCTTCACCCCTAGTAGTTGGGCAAGGTAGGCTGATCGAGTCCGAAGAATTGCAAAGGCAAGGTTCAAATGAGCAAAGTAACTGACCCGAACGCCAAGGGTGGCAACGGTTTTATCTGGGGAGTCGGAGTACTCCTCGTTATCATTGCCGTAGTTATCGGCTACATCGTGTGGAATGGCAAGCAGTCGTCCACGGATTCTGTCGATGCCCTTGACGCCAAGGACGTAAATATGTCCATGGAGTACAACGACGGTGCTATTACCCTTAAGTCTGAAAGCGCCAAGAAGGGCACCCCTGAGGTGGATCTCTACGAAGACTACTCCTGCCCGCACTGTGCCGAACTGGCTCAGGCCACCGACGGTGACATGCAGAAGGCCATCGAAGACGGCAAGCTGATCGTCCACGTGCGTACCCTCAACTTCTTGGATGGCAAGGACATTGAAAACCAGGAGGGCTACTCCACTAAGGCGGCAGCCGCTATGTCCGAGCTGGCCAAGTCTGGTGATATCAAGACCTACTGGAACCTGCGTGACTACATGCTGCAGAACCAGCAAAAGGTGGCTACTTCGTGGGACATCAAGGATATTGCTGACGCCGCCAAGGAGTTTGGCGCGGACGATGATGTCGTTGATTCCATCAAGGATGTAGACGTCAAGCAGGGCAATAAAATGGCGAAGACCAACTACGACAAGCTGGATAAGGAAACCGGCACCGTATCTTCGCCGCGAATCGTCAAGGATGGCAAGGATGTTCCATCAGAAAAGGATCAAAAGGCCGGCAAGAACCTGGGTGACTGGGTAGAGATCGTCACCAAGTAGCAGGCGATTTGGAGAGTTAAATACCCTCCATGTATATTTAAGCGAGTCGCAGCCCACAGGGTTGCACCTCGTTTGAGGGGCTATGGCGCAGCTGGTAGCGCACCACACTGGCAGTGTGGGGGTCACGGGTTCGAATCCCGTTAGCTCCACAATATAAAGGAGAGGAACATTAGTTCCTCTCCTTTTCTTATTGCGAGGCTAGAGCTCCCCGAGATCCTCATCGAGCATGCACTGATCGATGGCGATGCCGACGGCCGCGCCGCTGCCCATCGCTTGCGAGACCTGGTCTGGGGCGCTGACCACATTGCCCGCCGCCCACAGGCGCGGTACCGAGGTCTGGCCACGCTCTACGCTGATCCAGCCATCTGTTGATTCGCAGCCGGCATCCCGCAGCAGTGCGTCATTGGGCAGAAAATCGGGCCCAGTAAAGCACGCTTCGTAGGTGTCTTCTCCAGCAGAACTGTGCACCTTTACACCGGTTGGAGTCGCTTCATCTGCTTGAACCTGTGTCGCCTCTGCATCGACTACTTTTACGCCCAATCCGGCGAGTTGGGTGCGATCAAGCTCGGTGAGCTCAAGGCCGTTGGGGTAGAAGGTCAGTGTGCTCGTCCACTTGGACAGCAGTTTGCTGATGCGGATGGTAAAAGGCGGATTCGCGCCGCCGATGAGCGCAACCTTCTTCCCGGTGACTTCGTAGCCATGGCAGTACGGGCAGTGAAAGACCCTGGTGCCCCACAAATCGCTGAGGCCGGGGACGGCAGGGAGCCTGTCCGTGAGTCCCGTAGCGACGAGAACGTGGCGGGACTCGAGGACCTCGCCGCCGGCAAGTTCTACCTGCCAAGGCCCGCGCTCGGAAACACGGGTGAGTTTCTCCACCGATCCCTGGGTAATGGTTCCTCCGAACTTCTTGACCTCCGCGTGACCGCGCTGAAGCAATTCGGCGGGAGCCGCGCCATCGAGGCCAAGGATGCCATGGGCATGTTCGCTGAAGCGATTGCGGGGAGCGCCGGAATCGATTAACTGAATATTTCGGTTAGCGCGGGCCAAGGTGATGGCGGCTGCGGTGCCGGCAAAGCCACCGCCGATGATGATGACGTCCGAGTACATTGCTCCTCCTTTATAGGAAGTGGGTAGCATGGTGCGCAGCCGAGTATATGCAGACAACATCGAAGGGGCTCGCGCGCAGAATGACTGATGAATCCACAGGGTTCTTTACACGCGAAGCGATCTATGGGGCGTCACCTGTACAGGCGGTAGGCAGGTTCTTTGTAAAGTACTTCAACTTCCGTGGCCGAGCGTCCATGAGTGAGTTTTGGTGGGTTTTCGGTTTCCTCGTGCTGATTTCTGTGGCAATCGGCATTATCGATCGGCACTTCGGCGTGGATATTGAGACTATTGCAGAGGCGGTACTTGTGATTCCAGTCGTTTCCTTGATGTGCCGGCGGCTGCACGATTCCGGGCGGACAGGGCTGCTATGCCTGATAGGGTTCATTCCCGTGTTCGGTGGAATCGCGTTGCTCTTTATGATGGCTCTGCCCACGCGCGAGCATGCGGCGCTTTAGAAGTTTCCTTGCCTGATTAGGCTGGGCGGCATGCTGACTTTTTCAAAGCGAGTACGCGACACGGATCAAGCAGGTGCCGAGGCGGCTGGATTGCGGTGGCTCGGGGAGGCCACCGACGCGGTGGTCAACGTCGTGAGCGCCGACGGGCTAGAAATCGTTACCGAGCGCGTGGACGAGGTCATGCCTACGCCGGAGGCGGCGCGGACATTTGGTGCGGAGCTGGCGCGCATGCACCGTGGGGGAGCCGAAGCGTTTGGCGCGCCTCCTACCGGGTGGGAAGGCAAGAACTTCATCGGCAGTATCGAGCAAGACTGCATCCCGACGGATAATTGGGGCGAGTTCTATGTTGAACAGCGAGTGCTGCCCTTCGCGGAACTAGCGGGGATTAGTGCAGCGCAGTTGGACTTGGTAAGGCGTGCCTGCGATGCCATCGCCGCGCGCAGTTGGGATGTGGCGCCGGCGCGCATCCACGGCGATCTATGGGCGGGCAACCTGCTTTTTGGAGCGGATGGCGGCATCATGATTGACCCCGCCGCCCATGGTGGGCACCCGCATACGGATTTGGGGATGTTGGCGCTTTTCGGGGCACCGTACCTTGAGGAGATTTTCCGGGGATATGGTGCGCCTAAAGACATCGAAAAATGGATTCCCATGCACCAGCTGCATCCGTTGGCAGTGCATGCGCTGACGCACGGCGCCAGCTATAACCGGCCGCTGGAGCACGCTGCGGCCGCTACCTTGGAGGCACTGGGCTAAAGGTTCGGCCCCTGCGGCATGATGCGCTTGTGAGCGCCGCGGTGCCATAAGGTTTCGATGCGTTCGCGGGCGGCGTCGGGAACCGCTTTGCCCTCCAGGTAGTCATCGATGTGGGCGTAGGTGACGCCGAGGGCTTCTTCGTCGGGAAGCTGGGGCTTATCGTCCTCCAAGTCCGCGGTGGGGACCTTCTCCCAGGTAGAGCGCGGGGCACCAAGGTGCTCTAGGAGGGCGGCGCCTTGGCGCTTATTGAGGCCGGCCAAGGGGAGGAGATCCGCCGCGCCATCGCCCCACTTGGTAAAGAAGGCGGTGACGTTTTCCGCCGCGTGGTCGGTGCCGATGACTAGCGCGCCGACCTCACCGGCGATGGCGTATTGGGCGGTCATGCGCAGGCGCGCTTTGGTATTGCCGCGGTTGAAATCGGTGACGTCGGCAAGCTGCAGCGCATCTGCCACCTGTTCGTCGAGGGCCAAGGTAGCCGGCTTGATATCGACGGTGGGGCGGTGATCGGGCTGGATGAAATCCAGAGCAATCTGGGCATCGTCCTCATCGGCCTGCACGCCGTAGGGCAGGCGCACAGCCCAAAACTCCGCGCCGTCGACGCGGTCCACCGCCATCTGCGCGAGCTTTCCCGCCAAGGTGGAATCCTGGCCGCCGGAAATACCCAGCACGTAGCCTTTAGCGCCGGTGGTGCGCAGGTAATCAACCAGGAAATCCACGCGGCGCTGCACTTCGGCTTCTGGATCGATAAAGGGACGCACACCCAGGGTCTTTATGATGGTTTGCTGCAGTTTTTCGGCATCATTCGACATGACGTTCATGGTAGCCGCCTGACACAATATTGTGCTGTGAATAAGGAAGTTTATGTCAAGGTAGTAGCTGGAATAGCGGCCCTGGGCGGGCTGTTATTTGGATACGACACCGGCGTGATGTCCGGTGCCTTGCTTTTTATTAGTCCCGCATTCGACATGAGTGCCCACCAAGAGGGTTGGGTGACCTCGATGCTGCTCGTGGGTGCTGCAGTAGGGGCGCTGACAGCCGGGCGCATCGCCGATAGATATGGACGCCGCTTCACGCTGATTGCAGGCGGCATCATTTTCGTGCTGGGTTCTATCTGGTGTGCGCTTTCCGGCTCGGTGGGAATGCTGGCAACGGCGCGCACCTTTTTGGGCTTTGCCGTGGGTGCAGTGTCAATCGTGTCTCCCATGTACATCGCGGAGATCGTGCCCGCCAAGGTGCGCGGGCGCATGGTCTCGCTCAATACCCTCGCGATTGTGGTAGGCCAGTTGATGGCCTACCTGGTCAACTCCGCGCTGGCCTCCACCGGTAGCTGGGAGTGGATGCTGGGCCTAGCCGCCGTGCCGGGCCTAGCGTTAGCTCTCGGAATGGCTTTCCTGCCAGAGACGCCGGTATGGCTGGCAACCAACGGGCGCATGCCCCGCGCCCAAGAGATTGCCGGGCGCGCCGGGATGGATATCTCGGAGCTGACCTCGCAGGAGACCGCGCGAAAATCCAGCGGATCCGAATGGAAGGCGCTGAAGGCCAATCGGTGGATGCAGATTACGGTGCTGCTTGCCATGCTGATGGGCTTGACGCAGCAGATTACCGGCGTCAACGCCATTGTGTACTTCGCGCCGACCATGATGAACCAGGTGGGGATATCCACTGCCAACTCGGTTTATACCTCCATCGTTATCGGCACGGTATCCGTGCTGGCCTGTTGGGTGGGGCTCAAGGTCGTGGACCGCATTGGGCGAAAGCGATTGTTGTTGATCGGCCTGACCGGCAACGTGGTCTCGCTGTTTATCCTCTCCTTTGCCTATTCCCATGCGCAGGATTCCACCGCTATGGCGATGGTTTCTTTGGTCTTTATGGCGCTGTTTATCGCCTTTCAGCAGGCGGCAGTGTCGCCTACGACGTGGCTGCTCATTTCCGAGCTGGTGCCACTGCAGGTACGCGGCCTAGGCATGGGCATTGCGGGGCTCTCGCTATGGGCCACCAACTGGGCCGTGGCGCAGTACTTCCTGCCGCTAGTGGAGTGGCTGACCGGCCCGGTGGCGTTTATCGTCTTCGGAGTCTTCGGCCTCATCGCCATCGGCTACACCAAGGTTTTGGTTCCAGAGACTATGGGACGTAGCCTGGATGAGGTAGGCGAGGAGATGAAGTCGCGCTACGAGCGCGAGTCCGCACCCGTGAAGCCTTAGTGTTTTGGTATTGACGGCCGTGTGAGGTAACATTTTTCCTCGTGTCATGGCTGGGGATTCCCAGTCCGTGCTTTACTTATTCAACCGCATGTAGATTGCGCATAACGAAAGGAGCGCCCGATGAAGGTCCGTAAGTCCCTTCGGTCGCTGAAGAAGAAGCCGGGCGCCCAGGTTATTCGCCGCCACGGTAAGGTCTTCGTGATCAACAAGAAGGATCCCCGTTTCAAGGCTCGTCAGGGCTAATTGAGACGCGATTCCATCCGCTCCCTCCGGCTTTCCGGAGTGGGGCGGATTTTTTCATGCGTGAGCTCTGGCACAAAAGGATATATTCTCTTCAGCCCCGGTGAATATAAAGGCAAATATATGAATATAATTATTTTGCCTATTTATGTCGTGAGAAAGAAGAATAATGTCCCAGCGAATCGTTGCCGCGCTCACTGCCGCCGCACTCGGATTGTCTGCCCCAGTGGCTCATGCCGCAGAACCACAGTGGGAATCCTCTGCACCGGAGTCCCTTGGCATCAATGACCCGTCCTGTATGCCTTCAGGGGACATCACTGAGCCCGTTGTGCTGCTGCATGGAACCTCGAATAATGCTTCCGTGTGGGGAAACTTGGTCCACCTCCTGCAAGATCAGGGGGCGTGCGTGTGGGCCTTTGACTACGGCGCCGATGATGTCACCTTGCAGAATATGATTCCAAGCGTCAAAGCCATCGCGGACCTGGATGATTCGGCCGCGGAAATTGCAGATCAGGTGGACTATGTCCGCGAGGTCACTGGCTCGGACAAGGTGAACTTGGTGGGCCATTCCCAGGGCGGTATGCACATCAAGACGTATACGCAGATGCATGATGGGGCGGGTCATGTGTCCCATGCGGTGGCGCTAGGTGGCAACTTCCACGGCACCACGCTTAACGGGCAGGGGGAGACGCTTTCTAAATTCATTGCCTTCGCACCGCACCTCGCCGCGTTTATGGCAAGTACGGCCGGCATTCAGCAAGTAGTGGGGTCGGAGTTCATGCAACGGCTCAATGCGCTGCCAGATACCGCGCCAGGCGTGCTTTATACCTCCATTTACTCGCCGGGGGATACGACGGTGACTCCGAATAGCTCTTCGCAGCTGGCGCTTACCGACGGCGCCGATGTGGTCAACCTCGACCTAAGCGAAGTCTGCGGCGTGGCCCCTCGTCACGACAAGCTGCCGACCGACCGGACGGTGTTGAGTCAGGTCATTTTTGGACTGAAGCGTACCCCAGGGGAGGGGCCGGACCCGGCGACCTGCGCCTCTGGCGAGCCTTCGACAGTCGGCTCTTAAGGTGACATGCCAGCCCTAAAATGTGAACTTTGCCACACAAAATGGTGTACTCCAGGTAAACCTGCAGGAATCCCATTGGTGTAGTTTCATGGCTGTCTGTAGGTGTGGACAACATGTGGGGCCTGGGGGTGTGCCATCCTGGGAATACCACGGCTGTAACTACTACATATTGTGTTAGTTGCGGGCATTTCCCCCAAAGTATAGTGTCGTTGATGTTGCTCAGAGCGGCGCAGGAAGCGCCCGCATAGGCGGGAAAACGCGCCCCGCTCTGACGAATTTTTCAATGCAGGAGCTTTAAGGATCTATATGTCTATCACCGTTTACACCAAGCCAGCATGCGTCCAGTGCAATGCCACCAAGAAGGCTCTCGACCGCGCCGGCCTTGAGTATGACCTCGTCGATATCTCGGCCGATGAAGAGGCCCGCGATTACGTTATGGCACTGGGCTACGTTCAGGCCCCAGTGGTTGAGGCTAATGGCGAGCACTGGTCTGGTTTCCGCCCTGACCGTATCAAGGGCTTGGCTTCCGTAGCGGCCTCTGCTTAAGAGAATAGGGGAGGCCAGTAGCGATGTTGGTCGTGTATTTTTCCTCCGCGACGGAAAATACGCACCGGTTCGTGCAGAAGCTGGGCTTTCCTAGCGCGCGCATCCCGTTGCGCCGCACGGACGAGCCGCTTAAGGTTAACGAACCCTATGTTTTGGTGTGCCCCACCTACGGCGGGGGTGCGTCCATTAGCCACCAGAACTCCCGGCCCGTGCCCACGCAGGTAATCAAGTTCCTGAACGATGAGCACAACCGTAGTTTCATTCGCGCGGTAATCGCCGGTGGCAATAGCAACTTCGGCGCCGACTTTGGCAAGGCTGGTGACGTCATCAGCGCCAAATGTAAAGTGCCCTATGTATATCGTTTTGAGTTGCTGGGAAACGAAGACGATATAAAAATTTGTCGTGAAGGCTTATTGGCTAACGCCGCCGAGCTCGGGCTCGAGGCCGCGGCCTAGCGCCCACTACGACTTAAATAAAGATCCTAATTTTTAAGAAAGGCCTTGTCAGCTGTGAGTACGCAATTGGGGAAGACCGTCGCCGAGCCAGTAAAGCAAGAAGAGCAGTTGGACTACCATGCTCTGAACGCGATGCTGAATCTCTACGATGCAAACGGCAAGATTCAGTTTGATAAAGACCGTGAGGCCGCTAACCAATTCTTCCTGCAGCACGTTAATCAAAACACGGTCTACTTCCATGATCTGGAAGAAAAGATCGATTACCTGATTAATAACAAGTACTACGACCCGCAGGTTATCGAGCAGTATGATTTCTCCTTTATCAAGGAGCTATTCAAGCGCGCTTATTCCTATAAGTTCCGCTTCAAGTCCTTCCTGGGCGCCTATAAGTACTACACCAGCTACACGCTGAAAACCTTTGATGGCCGCCGCTACCTCGAGCGCTTTGAGGACCGCGTGTCCATGACCGCCCTGTTCTTGGCAGACGGCGACGCAGGCTTGGCCGAGCACCTCGTAGACGAGATTATGACCGGCCGCTTCCAGCCGGCTACCCCGACTTTCCTCAACGCTGGCAAGGCGCAGCGTGGCGAGCTCGTCTCCTGCTTCTTGCTGCGCATCGAGGACAATATGGAGTCCATCGGCCGCTCCATCAACTCTGCGCTGCAGCTTTCCAAGCGCGGCGGCGGCGTGGCCCTGCTGCTGTCTAATATCCGCGAGTCCGGTGCACCGATTAAGCACATTGAGAACCAGTCTTCCGGCGTCATCCCCGTGATGAAGCTGCTGGAGGATTCCTTCTCCTACGCCAACCAGCTCGGTGCCCGCCAGGGTGCCGGTGCGGTCTACCTCAATGCGCACCACCCGGACATCATGAACTTCCTGGATACCAAGCGCGAGAATGCGGATGAAAAGATCCGCATTAAGACCCTCTCGCTGGGCATCGTCGTGCCGGACATCACCTTTGAGCTGGCTAAGCGCAATGATGATATGTACCTCTTCTCGCCGTATGACGTCGAGCGCGTCTATGGTAAGGCCTTCGGTGACATCTCCGTCACCGAGCACTATGAGGAGATGGTGGAAGACCCACGCATCCGCAAGAAGAAGATCAACGCCCGCCACTTCTTCCAGACCGTGGCAGAGCTGCAGTTCGAGTCCGGTTACCCGTACATCATGTTCGAGGACACCGTGAACCGTGCGAACCCGGTGAAGACCTCGTGGATCAATATGTCTAACCTGTGCTCGGAAATCCTGCAGGTCAACTCCGCATCCGAGTTCAACGCGGACCTGACTTATGAGGAGCTGGGCAGCGATATTTCCTGCAACTTGGGTTCCCTGAATATCGCGATGACCATGGATTCGCCGGACTTTGCCAATACGGTGGAGACCGCCATCCGCGGCCTTACCGCCGTGGCGGATAAGACCTCCATTGATTCTGTGCCGTCCGTGCGCCGTGGTAATGATGAGTCCCATGCCATCGGTTTGGGCCAGATGAACCTGCACGGTTACTTGGGCCGCGAGCATATCGAGTACGGCTCGGAAGAGGGCCTGGACTTCACCAACGCCTACTTCGCGGCCGTGCTGTATGCGGCGCTGCGCGCTTCCAATAAGATTGCCCGCGAGCGCGGCGAGTACTTCACGGAATTCCCGCAGTCCGAGTATGCCTCCGGCGAGTTCTTTGACCGCTACGATCCGGAAGAGTTCAAGCCGAAGACAAAGAAGGTGCAGGAGCTTTTCGACGCCTCTTCGATCCACACCCCGTCCGCCCAGGACTGGGAGGACTTGAAGCAGGAGGTGGCTAAGTACGGCCTGTATAACCGCAACCTGCAGGCGGTGCCGCCGACAGGCTCGATTTCCTATATCAATAACTCCACCTCGTCCATCCACCCGATTGCCTCCAAGATTGAGATCCGCAAGGAAGGCAAGATCGGTCGCGTCTACTACCCGGCGCCGCACATGGATAATGACAACCTGGAGTACTTCAAGGACTCTTATGAGATTGGCTACGAGAAGATCGTTGATACTTATGCCGTAGCCACCAAGTATGTGGACCAAGGCCTATCGCTCACGCTCTTCTTCAAGGACACCGCGACCACCCGCGAGGTCAACCGCGCGCAGATTTATGCATGGCGCAAGGGTATTAAGACCTTGTATTACATCCGCCTGCGCCAGATGGCGCTGGAGGGCACCGAGGTCGAGGGCTGCGTATCCTGCATGCTCTAAACCGCAGGTAGGGCGCCTCGCTGCACGTCGCGGGGAAGGACGTGCAGCGAGGCGTTTAGCCGTTTTCTGCCCGGGTGCAGTCGAGAATGGTGCGGGAGGTCTCTTCGGCGGCGTCGGCAAGCCCGGCATTAATGGCGCGGGCCAGTTCCCTGTGGAGCTGTGTGGTGCCGCCGATGGGGTCGCGCTTGCGGGAGCCGAAGACGGACTTGCCCTTGAGCATCGCCACCAGGGAGGGGGCGAGCGCGGCCAGCATTTCATTTCCAGAGGCCCGCAGGATGAGGGTGTGGAAGCGTAAATCGGTTTCTAATTCTTCGCCCACGCGCGGAGATGGAGTGGATTCCAGCTCGGCCAATCGCGCGGCGAGGCGCAGCAATTCCGCCCGCTGCTGGGCGGTGGCATTGCCGGCAGCCAAACGGGCGGCCACCGGCTCGATGCCAAGCCGCAGCTCATTGAGGCGGGCCACTTGCTGTCCGCGCGTTTTATCGTTGTTTAGGCGCCAGCCAATGATCGCTGGGTCATATACAGCCCACTTGTCCATCGGCAGCACCGTGATGCCCACGCGGCGCCCGGAGCTCACCATGCCGAGGTGCTCCAGGGTGCGCATGGCTTCGCGGGCCACGGTGCGGGAGATGCCAAAGCGCTTTTCGACGTCCCCCAGCCGGAACCGCTCGCCCTCCGCGAGGTCTCCGCTTACTATATCCGCGCCGAGTTGATCCACCACGGAGCCGAGTAGGGGAGGGGTGGCGCTCATGGTGGGTGAATCCTCTCTGTGCAGGCACTCGGTATAGCTGGGATCAGTATAGGCATGAGGCATCCACCACAATGGCAAAGAGGCCGGGCGAATTGGGTATGCTGGGGAGCTAAAAGTGTCCGTTTTTAGTATTGGAGTGACGCCGCGTGTCGCACGAGTACGATGACTACGTTTCTAGTCATGAAAAGCCAGTTAAAGCCATTAACTGGAATAGCATCCCGGATGAAAAGGACCTCGAGGTATGGGATCGCCTCACCGGTAATTTCTGGCTGCCAGAAAAGGTCCCTGTCTCTAATGACCTGCCCAGCTGGAAGACGCTGACGGAGAAGGAAAAGGAAACCACCATGCGGGTCTTTACCGGCCTGACGCTGCTGGATACCATCCAGGGCACTGTGGGTGCGATTTCCCTCCTTCCGGATTCCCAGACCCTGCATGAGGAAGCGGTCTACACCAATATCGCCTTCATGGAATCCGTGCACGCCAAGTCCTATTCCAATATCTTTATGACCCTGGCGTCCACGCCAATGATCAACGATGCCTTCCGCTGGTCCGAAGAAAACGAGAACCTGCAGAAGAAGGCCAAGATCATCTTGTCCTACTACAAGGGTGATGATCCGCTGAAGAAGAAGGTGGCCTCCACGCTGCTGGAGTCCTTCCTGTTCTACTCCGGCTTCTACCTGCCGATGTACTTCTCCTCCCGCGCGAAGCTCACCAACACCGCCGATATCATCCGCCTGATCATCCGCGATGAGGCTGTGCATGGCTACTACATTGGTTACAAGTTCCAGCAGGCGTATAAGCAGCTAGATGAAGAGCACCAAGCAGAGCTGAAGGAATACACCTTCGACTTGGTCTATGACCTCTATGACAATGAGATCGATTACACCGAGGATCTCTACGATGATCTGGGCTGGACCGAGGACGTCAAGCGCTTCCTGCGGTACAACGCCAATAAGGCGCTGAATAACTTGGGCTTCGAGGGGCTATTCCCAGCCGATGAGACCCGCGTTTCCCCGGCCATCTTGTCCTCGTTGTCGCCGAACGCCGACGAGAACCATGACTTCTTCTCTGGTTCGGGTTCCTCCTATGTCATTGGCAAGGCTGAGGACACCACGGATGATGACTGGGACTTCTAAGCATTCCCGCTGATCAGCGTGGTCTAGCGGCACACCTTCTGCTCGAACTCAACCGAAAGGTTGATAACGAGCGGGGGTGTGTTTTTGCGTTTTGGGGCCGCACAATTCGGCGCGGCTGTGACATATAGCACTCTGCATCTTTGGCGAAAACCGTCGGTGGAAATAGTGGCCGCGCCACGTGCAGGGGCAATGTGGCAGATGTGGTCAGTGGTGAGGCGTGTTCTCGCGTCCGAGTATTGGGGGAAGCTGGAAAGAACAGGGGAAAATGGCCTAATATAAGGCGAGTAAACCTAGGTGTAGGTGGAGTCTGTCCACAGACACTTTGTTATTCAGGAGGATTTTATGACCGCTGTGGCGCCACGGGTCGACGATTACGTCGCCCCCACACGTCCAGAGCCAACCGGTAACGCGAAGACCGGTTCAAAGGCTTGGGTATTTCTAACCACCACCGACCACAAGCAGCTGGGCATCATGTACTTGATCATGTCCTTCAGCTTCTTCTTCCTCGGTGGCTTTATGGCACTGTTGATCCGCGCGGAGCTGTTCACCCCGGGTCTCCAGTTCTTGTCTAATGAGCAGTTCAACCAGCTGTTCACCATGCACGGCACCGTGATGCTGCTGCTGTTTGCGACCCCAGTTGTGTGGGGCTTTGGTAACTACATCCTGCCGCTGCAGATTGGCGCGCCGGACGTGGCCTTCCCGCGTCTGAACGCTTTCGGCTTCTGGGTTACCCTGCTGGGCGGCATCGTGATGCTGCTGGGCTTCGTTACCCCAGGTGGTGCAGCTGACTTCGGCTGGACCATGTACATGCCGCTGGCTGATGGTGTCCACACCCCGGGCATTGGTGCGGATATGTGGATCGTCGGCGTGGGTGCTACCGGTGTCGGCACCATTGCCTCCGCTATCAACATGATCACGACCATCCTGACCCTGCGTGCGCCGGGCATGACCATGTTCCGTCTGCCGGTCTTCAGCTGGGCTGTGTTTACCGCATCCGCCATCGTGCTGATGATTTTCCCGCTGCTGACCGCTGCGGCACTGGGTGTTCTGTATGACCGCAAGCTGGGCGGCCACATCTACGATTCCGCTAATGGTGGCGGCATCCTGTGGCAGCACCTGTTCTGGTTCTTCGGCCACCCTGAGGTTTACGTCCTCGCGCTGCCGTTCTTCGGCGTTGTATCTGAGGTCGTTCCGGTCTTCTCCCGCAAGCCGGTCTTCGGCTACATCGGCCTGGTCTTCGCGCTGCTGGCCATCGGCTCCCTGTCCATGGCTGTGTGGGCACACCACATGTTCGTCACCGGCGCTATCCTGCTGCCGTTCTTCTCCTTCATGACGTTCCTGATTGCGGTTCCAACCGGCGTCAAGTTCTTCAACTGGGTCGGCACCATGTGGAAGGGCCACATCACCTGGGATACCCCGATGATCTTCGCCATGGGCTTCATGGCAACCTTCCTGTTCGGCGGTATGACCGGCGTTATGCTGGCATCCCCGGCACTGGACTTCCACCTGGCTGAGTCCTACTTCTTGATTGCACACTTCCACTACACCCTGTTCGGTACGGTTGTGTTCTCCGCCTTCGCTGGCCTGTACTTCTGGTTCCCGAAGATGACCGGCCGCATGCTGGATGAGCGTCTGGGCAAGATTCACTTCTGGCTGACCTTCATCGGCTTCCACGGCACCTTCCTGGTCCAGCACTGGGTAGGCAACATGGGTATGCCGCGTCGTTACGCTGACTACCTGGAGTCCGATGGCTTCACGGTCTTCAACCAGATTTCCACCATCTTCTCCTTCGTCCTCGGCGCTTCCGTTATCCCGCTGGTGTGGAACGTATTCAAGTCCTGGCGCTACGGCGAGATTGTCACCGTGGATGACCCATGGGGCTACGGCAACTCCCTCGAGTGGGCAACCTCCTGCCCGCCGCCGCGCCACAACTTCGTGTCGCTGCCGCGTATCCGCTCCGAGCGCCCGGCGTTCGAGCTGCACTACCCGCACATGGTTCAGCGCATGCGCGAAGAAGCACACGTGGGTAGCCACTAAAGCGATATAACTCGCTAAAGCACTCCTGACTTAAGCCGCCTCCCAACCCGCAACGGGCCGTGGGAGGCGGCTTTGGCGTATCTTATTTGCCCTACGTGCGATAATGGGCGGCGTGAGTACCCAAGCTGATACCTATGCCGTCATTACCACCACTGGGCCGGACAAGCCTGGGGTCTCGGCGGCCTTCTTCCGCGTGCTGGCGTCTTATAGCGCCGCGCTTATCGACGTCGAACAAGCCATCTTTTCCGGCCGCATCACCCTCGCCGCCCATACCCGCATTCCCGGTACGCGCGCCGAGCAGATTGCACAGGGGTTGCGCAATACCTTGAGCATCTACGGGCAGCAGGTATCCGTGGACGTGCGAGAGGAGGAATCTAGCGCGCGAGCTCGCTCCACGCATGCGGTGGTCCTCATGGGAACGGAAGTAACCGCCCACCACGTAGAGGAGGTCGCCCGCGTATTGGCCAACTTCGATGCCAATATCGATCGCATCCGCGGGCTTTCCACCTCTCCGTTGACAGGGCTGGAGCTTTTCTTGTCCCTCGATGGTTCCGCGGCACCCGTGCGCCAGGCGCTGGCAGAGCTGGCACAGCAGATTGGTATCGACATTGCGATCGAGCCGGCGGGGCTGGGCCGGCGCTCCAAACGACTCGTGTGCTTTGACTGCGATAGCACCCTCATCCAAGGCGAGGTCATCGAGATGCTGGCCGCGCACGCCGGCAAGGAAGAAGAGGTAGCCGCCGTTACGGCTCGGGCTATGCGCGGCGAATTGGATTTTGAGGAGTCCCTGCGCGAGCGCGTGGCAGTTTTGGCCGGCCTGGATGCTTCCATTATCGATGAGGTAGCCCGCGAGATTCAGCTGACCCCCGGCGCCCGCGAGACCATTGCCACGCTCAACCGCATCGGTTATCGCACCGCTGTGGTCTCCGGTGGGTTCATCCAAGTTCTAGAGGGCCTAGCCGCAGAAATGCACTTAGATTACGTCCGCGCCAATACCTTGGAGATCGCCGAAGGCAAGCTCACCGGCCGCGTTACCGGCAAGGTGGTTGATCGCAAGGCCAAGGAGGAATTCCTGCGGGAGTTTGCCGCGGATTCCGGAGTGGGCATGCGTCAGACGGTCGCCGTGGGCGACGGTGCCAATGACATCGATATGATTACCGCCGCGGGGTTGGGCATCGCCTTTAACGCTAAGCCGGCGCTGCAAGAAGTGGCGGATACTTCGGTAAATCACCGGCGGCTGGATGAGGTACTACAGATTTTGGGAATCCCAGCCGAGGAGGTTGTTCGTGGATAAGTTTGAAATCGCTCACCAGCGCTTGGTAGAAGCCTGTGATGCGCGTTCGTGGCGCGATGACCCAGAAAACCCAGACGAGCCCGCCACTATCCAAGCGATGCAGATTGCACTGAACCTTCCCAAGCAGGAGCCGCCGGCGCGCACGGAAGTGCTGGAGGCAGCCGCTAGCGCCGTTGTGGCCGCGTGTTTGGATGAACGCGCGGGGGAGGATGGGGCCTTCGCCCACGCCCTGGGCCAGTGGTATGGACACCGCATCCGCAAGATCGCCCGTCGGGCGCGTAATAAGGCTTGGCGCGATGTGCAGAACCTGCCCGGCGTGACCGTGGCGGACCGTGCCCGGGCCTTTGCACCTTCGGCCGTGGGGGAGGTGGATCCGCTCATTGGCAAGCTGCAAATCGGCCACACTGACCTTGCCTATGATGAGCCAGGAGCCCCGCTTGGCGATGCCCCCGTCATCTACATCGACCGTAGCCTCGACATGTCTGCGGGCAAGGCCGCAGCGCAGGTGGGCCACGGTTCGATGATGCTCGCCGCGGCGATGTCGGTGGAGGAGGCCCGCGCTTGGGCCGACACGGGTTTTGAGCTTTCGGTGCGCGAGGTATCCGGGGAAGATTTTCGCACGGCCTGTGCGCAGGACGGCGCCGTGGTCATCGTGGACGCCGGGTTCACGGAGATTGCGCCCGACTCGGCTACCGTGTGCGCCCTGCGGCGACCAATCGCTTAAGCGCGCCGCGCACCGTATCCGCGTCGGTGGTCTGCCAAAAGCGTGGCATGGAGGCCTTGAGGAAGCTGCCGTAGCGCTTATATTCTAAGCGGTTATCGAGCACGGCCACCACGCCGCGGTCGGTCACGTGGCGCAGCAGGCGGCCTGCGCCCTGTGCCATGAGCAAGGCGGCGTGGTTGGCGGAGACCTCCATAAACCCGGAGCGGCCCGCAGCATCGGCCGCTTGGGCGCGCGCCTGCATCAGGGGATCGTCCGGCCGGGGGAACGGAATGCGGTCGATGATGACCAGCGAGCACGCCGGCCCCGGCACGTCCACGCCTTGCCACAGGGTAAGCGTGCCGAAGAGGCAGGAGTTTTCCTTTTGGGAGAACTTCTCTACCAGTGCGCCGATGGAATCCTCGCCTTGCACGAAAAGGTCAAAGGGGATGCGCGGCTTGAGGGCGGTAGCCGCCTCTTCTGCCGCGCGGCGGGAGGAGAACAGGCCAAGCGTGCGCCCGCCGGCGGCCATGATGAGCTCGTAGATCTCATCGATGGTTTCTTTGGGCAGGCCATCGCGGCCCGGCGCGGGCAGGTGCTTGGCGGTGTACAGGATGCCGGATTTGGCTGGGTCGAAAGGCGTGCCCGCGTCCAAGGTGTCGTAGGTGCCGCTCGGCATGCCCCACTGGGCGGCCATGGCATCGAAGCGGCCACCGAGGGCGAGGGTGGCCGAGGTCAGCACCACCGTTTGTTCCCCAAAGAGGTTCTCGCGCAGCATGTGGGCGATGGAGAGGGGCGCCACGGCGAGGGTCTCGGCGTCGCTGCGTGGATCGCGCTCGAGCCAGACGACGTCGTCTTGCTTGGCCGGGTCATCGGTGGCAAAGACCTCCAGCATGCGCGCCACGGCCTGCGCGAGGTCGGAGAGGTGGTTGCTCAAGTTTTGGCGCTCGGCGTTTTTCTCCGGGTCGTCGGTGGCTTCGCCTTCTGGTGCGCGAGAAATGAGGGACTTAACGCGCAGGAATTCGTCGGCAAGCGCGCGTAGGTGGCCCTGGGAGGTTTCCTCCAAGTCGGTCCAACGGCCTGGCTCTTGGATTTTCATCAGGTCATCGAATTCCTCGGCCAAGTCCGAGAGGTTGCCGGCATTACCCAGCGACTTCGCGCGGTTGGCCGCCATCTTGATGGCGCGGGTAGTAATCTCCGCGGTAGAAACGGAGGTGATGCGGCCGTCGAGCTCGTGGGCCTCATCGATAATGGCGACGTCGTGCTCAGGCAAGATATTTGCCTCAGAAACCGCGTCGATGGCGAGCATGGCGTGGTTGGTGACCACGATATCGACGTCGGCAGCCGCCCTGCGAGCCTCTTCCGCAAAGCAATCCGGCCCGTGCGGGCAGCGCGAAGCGCCCAAGCACTCGTTGGAGGTTACCGATACCGCCCGCCACACCACGTCCGGCACGCCCGGCTCTAGATCATCGCGGTCACCAGTGTCAGTTTCCTGCGCCCACTCGTGGATACGGCGCACGGCCTTGCCGCGGTGGGATATTTCGGATTCGTCGATAAGTGCTTCCGGGTCATCCGGGGTAGCCGCAATCTTATTCATGCACAGGTAGTTATTGCGGCCCTTCATGATGGCGAAGGTGGGCGTACGCTCCATTACAGGGGCGAGCGCCTCAGTAAGCCGCGGCAGATCGCGCTCCACCAGCTGGCGCTGCAAGGCTAGGGTAGCGGTAGAGACGATGACGGTGGACCCCGAGTTCATCGCATGCCGGATAGCCGGGACCAAGTAGGCCAGGGATTTACCGGTACCGGTACCGGCCTGCACTGCCAGGTGGCGCTCCTTTTCGAGCGCAGCCGAGACGGCGGTGGCCATGCGCACCTGGCCTTCGCGCCGGCTGCCGCCCAGCGCGTCAACGGCCTTGCCCAGCAGCGTTTCCGTGTCGAGGTTTAGGGGCTCATCTGCGTGCTCACTCACCCCACACAGTCTAGCGGCCTACTTTTTAAAGCCCACCATCCGCGTGGGTACGGCCGCCTCATCGCGCGAGAGCGCCAGGCCTTCCCATGGCAGAGTCTTGCGGGCCTGATCCAGATACTCGCGGGAGGCATGCAGATCCGGCAGTCCGTCGACGATGTGGCCATCGCGCATGAGCGGAATGGTCATCTCGCGGGTCTCGAGCTGGCCGGTATCCGGCGCTGGTGCGTCGAAGGGGTAGACGATCTCTTCCACCGCCACGCCTGAGGAACGGTAGGTGCGCAGCGCCCGCTTGGCACCGCCGACGGATTGCTTGGAGGAAGAGCGCTTTGCCACCGGGATGCCGTCTACCTCTACGACCTTGTAGACCATGCCGGCGGTGGGCGCACCGGAGCCGGTCGCTACGGACGTGCCGACGCCGTAGACGTCTACCGGATCGCCGCGCAGGCCGGCGATGGCGAACTCGTCGAGGTCGGAAGATACCACGATATTGGTGTTGTGATTGCCCAAATCATCCAGCTGCTTGCGCACGCGGCGGGTAACCGCACCCAGGTCACCGGAATCGATGCGAACGCCGCCGAGCTTCGGTCCACCTACCTTCACTGCGGTCTCGACGCCCTTGGTGATGTCATAGGTATCGACCAAAAGCGTGGTGTCTACGCCAAGGGTGTCGATCTGGGAGCGGAAGGCTGCCTCTTCATTCGGGGTACCATCCGGGTTGGTATGCGCCAAGGTCCAGGAGTGGGCGGCAGTGCCGGAGACCGGAATGCCGTAGCGGTAGCCCGCCTCCAAGTTGGAGGTGGCATTGAAGCCGGCCAAGTAGGCCGCGCGGGCGGAGGTTACCGCCGCATACTCGTGGGTGCGGCGCGAGCCCATCTCGATAATGGGGCGGCCGTCGGCTGCCGTGACCATGCGGGAGGCGGCCGAAGCCACCGCGGAATCGGCGTTCATGATGGACAAGATGACGGTCTCAAGAACCAAGCATTCCCCAAAGGTGCCGCGCACCGTCAGGATGGGGGAGTTGGGGAAATAAAGCTCACCCTCGCGGTAACCGTCAATCTGCCCGGAAAAGCGGTAGTGGCGCAGGTACTCCTTAGTCTGCTCATCCAGGAAGTCCATCTCCGCTAATTGATTGGCCGAGAAGCGGAAATCCTCCACTGCGCGCAGGACGCGCTCGGTGCCGGCAACCACGCCATAGCGGCGCTCATTGGGCAGGCGGCGGCTGAATACCTCGCAGGTGACCTGGCGGCTTGCTGAGCCATCGCGCAGCGCAGCCTGGAGCATCGTCAGCTCATATTTATCCGTGAGCAGTGCAGTAGAGCGATCATTAGGGATAGCTTTGTCATTCACGGGAGTGATAATACCCACTGACTAGGTGGTTTTCAGGGGTTTAGATTCTTTGGCGCCGGAATGTGCGAAGCCAGATTGCGCGGGCCCACAATAGATTCCCAAATATGGTTAGGCTAGAGGGCATGAAGGCGCAATTTCCTGTAGTCCGGATGAGCTCTCCGATGGCTACGCCCGAATTGGATGAAGAACTCGACGTAGACGTAGCCACGAGCGAGAACCTGCCGTGGATGTGCATCGTGTGGGATGACCCCGTCAATCTGATGAGCTACGTGTCCTATGTATTCCAAACAGTGTTGGGCTATGACAAGAAGCGGGCCAATGAACTCATGATGCAGGTCCACACCGAGGGCAAGGCCGCCGTGTCCAGCGGCGAGCGCGACAAGATTGAAGCGGACGTGAAAAAGCTCCAGATCGCCGGTCTGTGGGCAACGATGCAGCAGGCAGGTTAAATAGATGCAACCGTGGAAGAAAAAGAAGTCCCTCATGCGCGCGCCGAAGATCACGGCCGTATTCGAACCAATGGAGCGCGAGGTGCTGGGCGATCTCACCGCTACCGTCTCTGAGGCGATCATTAAGCGCGCCCAGTCCGCGCCCAAGGACGAGCTGGCGGAAATGCTGGACATGCCCACCGGCCACACCGAAGCCCCGGACGATCCCTCGCTGGCTCGTCTCTTCCCGGACTTTGAAATGCCCGGCGATGAGGAATATGAAGGCGATGCATCATTGCTGCGCTCCCTGCATGAAAACGACATTGCGCGCGCAAAGCTGGAAAACCTGCAGGTAATTGGCTCTGCCCTCGGGCCTACCGGTGGGGTAGAGGTCACCATCAACGAGCAAGAGGCCCAGGCCTTCGTCGCTGGCCTCAACGACCTCCGCCTCTTTGTCGCGGCGGGCGATGTGGCCGATAACAACCTGATGTCTGACCGCGATAGCCTCGTGGAATGGCTGGCGTTCTGCCAGGATTCGCTGCTGCAGGTGCTGATGGACTAATGCTGGACGGCATGAGCATCGGGCACTATAGCGGCACCGATACCGGAGTCACGGTGCTCTACTGCGGGCCGGGCGGAGCGCTCGGCAGCGTCGATGTGCGCGGCGGCGGCCCAGGCACCCGCGAAACGGACCTTTTACAGCCGCACAATACGGTCGAGCGCGTCCACGCCGTGGTGCTAGCAGGCGGCTCCGCCTTTGGCCTAGCCGCTGCCGACGGCGTGATGAATGAGCTGGCAGAGCAAGGGATCGGCTTTCCCGTCTTCGGTGAGGACAAGCCTGGGCCGCGCGTGCCCATCGTTCCCGGCGCCGTCATTTTTGACTTGCTGGTCGGGCCTTCTCGCCCTGGGCCGGAAGAAGGCGCAGCCGCGCTGCGAGCCGCGCTCATAGGCAGCGACGGATCCATGGGTTCGGTGGGCGCCGGAGTGGGAGCCACTGCTGGCAAACTACGGGGCGGCTTCGGGCTGGCCACGCGCCGGGTGGGTGACTACGAGGTCAGCGCCGCGATGGTTGCCAATCCCGTGGGCGAGGTCATCGAGCCGCAGTCCGGCCGGCTGTACGGCGCGCCGGGGCGCACCCCGGTCAATGCTGCCGCCTACCGCGCCTTGCCGCACCCAGCGGAGTCCAAACTCAATACCACCATTGGCGCCGTGCTTACCGACGCCCCCGTTACCACCGCCCAAGCCCAGCGCCTGGCCATGACTGCCCACGACGGCATCGCCCGTGCGGTGCGTCCTGCGCATTCGCCGCTGGATGGGGATACGATCTTTGCCCTGTCCACAGCCAAGCGCCCAGCTGAACTGAGCACGCAGGTGGTCACCCAGCTGTGCGCCGCGGCCGCCGACGCCGTGGAAGAAGCCATCGTCAACGCGGTCACCGCCGCCAACCCCGGCCTAGGCTTGAGCGCGTACCGCGATCTGCTGGACTAAGATAAGGCGCATTATGACTTCAGGTGGAACATCTAACTACCGGCCGGCGCCCACGGGCCAGGTCAATCGCGGCGATTCCAAGAACTACACCCGCAGCGGCCGCATCACCACCGGCTTTTCTATAGCCTTTGGTTTCCTCGTGGTGGAATGGGCGGTCCACATCATCAACGCCTTCCTCTTTGGCGGCCAGCTATCCAATTACGGCATCCGCCCGCTGGACTTCAATGGAATCTGGGGCATAGTTGCCGCCCCGCTGCTGCACGCGAACTTTGAGCACCTCATATCCAATTCGGTGCCCGGCGCTATCTTCTGCTTCCTCATCGGTCTGTCCGGCCGCAAAGCCTGGTGGGAGGTCACGCTGATTACCACGCTGGTGGCGGGCCTTGGAACCTGGTTCATCGGCGGACCCGGTACCTCGCATATCGGTGCTTCCAGCTTGGTCTATGGCTGGTTGGCGTATCTGATTGTGCGCGGAATTTTTAACCGTTCGCTCATCCAGACCATCTTGGGCATCGTGCTCGGCTTCGCCTACTCCGGCTTGGTGTGGGGCGTGTTGCCCGTCTACGAGGGCGTGAGCTGGCAGGGCCACCTCTTCGGCGCCATCGGCGGCATTTTGGCCGGCATGACCATTACTTCGGATGATCCGGTTAAGGCAGTGAAGCGCTAATGCCAACTGCGACCTCTCCCATCGGCATCTTTGATTCCGGCGTGGGTGGCCTTACCGTGGCCCGTGCGGTGATGGAACAGCTGCCGCACGAATCCGTCATTTATACCGGCGATACCGCCCATAGTCCCTACGGCCCGCGGCCTATCTCCGAGGTGCGCGCCTTTTCCCAGGACGTAGCCGATAAGCTCGTGGAGCGTGGCTGCAAGATGCTGGTGATTGCCTGCAATACCGCAACCGCCGCCTTCTTACACGATGCGCGCGAACGCTACGATATCCCCATCGTGGAGGTCATCCGGCCCGCGGTGCGCCGCGCCATGTCCACCACGCGCAACGGAAAAATCGGCGTCATCGGCACTGAGGGCACCATCAAATCCGGCGCCTATCAAGACTTATTCGCGCTCAACCCCAAGGTGCAGGCCTTTGCCACCGCCTGCCCGGATTTTGTTCCCTTTGTCGAGCGCGGCATTACCGCCGGCCGCCAGATCCTCGGCGTGGCCGAGGGCTACCTGGCCCCGCTGCAGGCACAAGGGGTAGACACGCTGGTCCTGGGCTGCACGCACTATCCGCTGCTGACCGGCATTATCCAGCTGGCGATGGGCGATAATGTTTCGTTGGTGACCTCCTCGGAGGAGACCACCAAGGACGTCATGCGAATTCTCACCGAGACAGATATGTTGGCGCCTGCGGATAATCAGCCGGTCCACACTTTTGAATCTACCGGCGATCCGGAAGCCTTTGCCCGCCTTGCCACGCGCTTCCTCGGCCCGCAGATTGTTTAAGTAGGCATAATTTCTCCCCCGTTTTGCACGTTGAGTACGCATGCGGGGCGATTTCATGGAACTATTGAGCCCATGAAGCTGACCATCCTAGGCTGCTCCGGTAGCGTCCCCACCGCCCAGAATCCCGCCTCAGGCTACTTGCTGTCCTTCGATAATGCGCCGTCCATCGTCCTCGATATGGGCCCTGGCACCTTGGCGCAGCTGGAACAGCAGCAGGACCCTTGTGATGCGCACGTGGCCTTTAGCCATTTGCATGCCGATCACTGCCTGGATTTTCCCTCCCTGATGGTGTGGCGCCGCTTCCATCCCACGGCTCCTGCGGCTTCGCGCAATATGTGCTTCGGGCCGAAGGCTACGCCCACGCACCTGGGCCGCCTGTCCTCCGATGAGGTCGATGGCATCGATGACATGTCCGATACCTTCGCCTTTAGCGCCTGGGAGCCGGGCGAGCGCCAGCTCGTGGACGATGTCTATATCACCCCCTTCCCGGTAAACCACCCGGTAGAGGCCTATGCCTTGCGCGTGGAGCACACGAAGACGGGCCAGACTATTACCTATTCCGGTGACTCTTCGTATACGCCCGCGCTTGTCGAAGCCGCCCGCGGCGCCGATATCTTCCTCTGTGAGGCGGCCTGGGGCGAGACCTCTGAGGGCAAGGCGCCGGACATGCACATGTCGGGCGCGGAAGCCGGTAGGGCGGCGCGCGAGGCGGGTGTGAGCAAGCTGGTGCTCATCCACATTCAGCCGTGGGGCGATGCGCAAGCTACTTTGGAGGCAGCCCGCTCCGAATTCGATGGCGAGATTGTCCTCGGCGCCGCGGGGATGGAGTTCTAAGATACGCTGGACGGCATGACTGAATTTACTCGTGCCGATGGGCGCGCGCTGGACCAGATGCGCAGCGTCCGCATTACTCGCAATTTCACCACCAACCCGGCCGGCTCGGTGCTGGTGGAGTTTGGCAATACCCGCGTCATGTGTACCGCATCCGTGGAATATGGCGTGCCGCGCTTCAAACGCGATTCGGGCGAAGGCTGGCTTACCGCCGAGTACGCCATGCTGCCTTCCGCCACCCATGACCGCATGCCCCGCGAATCCATGAAGGGCAAGGTCAAGGGCCGCACCCATGAGATTTCCCGCCTCGTCGGCCGCTCCCTGCGCGCTGCGGTGGACTTGGAGGAGCTGGGTGAGAACACCATCCAGCTCGACTGCGACGTTCTCCAGGCCGATGGCGGCACCCGCACGGCGTCTATCACCGGTGCCTATGTTGCGCTTGCCGACGCCATCGCACACCTCAAGGCCGAGGGCGTTGTCCCCGGCGAGCCGCTGCTCGATCCCATCGCTGCGGTCTCGGTAGGCATCATTGATGGCGAAATCTGCCTCGACCTGCCTTATGAGGAGGACTCCCGCGCCGAGGTTGACCTCAACGTGGTGATGCAAGAATCCGGCGATTTCGTAGAAATCCAGGGCACCGGCGAGCATGGACTCTTTGGCCGCGAAGAGCTTAACGAGATGTTGGACGTAGCCCAGAAGGGCTGCCGCGAGCTCATCGCCGCACAGAAGGCGGCGCTGGGGTGGTAATTCTCGTCGCGTCCAATAACCCGAAGAAGCTCGCGGAGCTGGAGCGCATCCTGGCCGACGCCGGCATCGAGGGCGTCGAGCTACGCCCGCTATCCGCAGTGGAGCCTTACCCGGAGCCGGTAGAAGACGGCCGCACCTTTGCCGATAACGCGCTTATCAAGGCCCGCGCCGGCGCGGCTGCGACCGGCTTTGCTACCGTCGCGGATGATTCTGGCCTGGCTATCGAAGAGCTCAACGGCATGCCCGGCGTGCTTTCCGCCCGCTGGTCCGGCCAGCACGGCAATGACCAGGCCAATAATGACCTGGTCTTGGCGCAGATGGCCGATGTCCCCGATGAGCGCCGCGCCGCCGCCTTTGTCTCCGTCTGCGCGCTCGTGACTCCCGATGGCACCGAGCACGTGGCTGAGGGCCGTTGGGAGGGCAGCTTCCTGCGCGAGCCGCGCGGGGACAACGGCTTTGGCTATGACCCGCTCTTTCAGCCAGAAGGCGAGTCCCGGTCGGCTGCGGAGATGTCCCCAGAAGAAAAGAACGCGGTCTCGCATCGCGGCCGCGCTCTAAGTCAACTAGTCCCCGCCATCGCGGAGCTGGTTCGCAGTTCCTAAAGCTGGAACTCCTCCTTAATCTCCTTGCGGCGCTTGTGCTCCATCCAGAAGGACAGGAAGGGCACCACGCCGGCAAGGGCGGTGGTAAAGAGCTTGCCCACCGGCCACAGCGCGCGCGGGCCGAGGATGAGGATGGACAGCAGGTAGGTCATGTACGCGATGCCGTGCACGATCGCGATATAGGTGGCCCACTCTGGGATCTCCATGCCGATGAGGTATTGGCAGACCATGCGGATGACCAGGATAATCAGGAAGACACCGGTCACGGTGGCCGCGATGGAGAAAAACTTCAAGGGGCCGCGGATACGGGCCTGGCGGGCGGGGTGAACTTTATTGGTCATAATCAGCTTTCTTCATTCTCGCCGCGCCGGCGGCGCGGAGTATTCATGGCGTTGAACGTTTCCACATCTATCTGCGGCCGCTGGGGCAGGAAATCCTCATCGATTTTGGTTTCCGCCTGCGGCTGTGCGGGAGATTCAGCCGGGGCCTCAGTGACGGTGCTATCCATGTCGCGGGCTTCTTCCTCGGCCGCGAGGCGCTCATTTTCATAGCGCAGCGTGGTGCGATAGGCGTAGACCACGAATACGGCAAACAGCGGCCACTGGAAGGCATAGCCCAAGTTTTGGAAGGTACCCGAGCCGGAGCGGAAACGCGTCCATTGCCAATAGGCCAGGAATAGGAAGAGCACGACGAAAAACGCGATGAGGAGGATGTGCCACCACCGCACCTGCACGCGCTTGTTCTTCTTTTCCTCTTGAGTGCTCACGCGATCCACCCTACCCACCAGTGGCCGGAAAACAGAACACCCCTGGTTTCTGGATTTCCGGCGTGCCGTGTACACTATGGCAAGTCCCCCGCGCCCGTGGCGGAATTGGCAGACGCGCTAGATTTAGGTTCTAGTGTCTTATGACGTGTGAGTTCAAGTCTCACCGGGCGCACAATCGGCGCCGTCGGCTCGCAGAGTCGGCGGCGCTTTCGCATATCACCGCCCGCATAGTCGTCCTAAGATGGTCATCATGAAAAAGCTGCTTTCCACCCTTATCGCCGTCATTCTCATTGCCACCGTGGCTGCCGCCGCGGTGTTCATTTGGCAGGTACGGGAACCGGTGGAGGTGGAGACCGAATCGAGTAATACCAAGGTCATCAAGGCCGTGGAGCGCGAAGAGCAGGTGGTGCTCGTCTCGCTGGGTATCGAGGGCCTATCGGAGGAATCCGCCACCAGCAAGCTGTGGAATTGGCAGGTCCCGGGCAGTGAGCGCACCCAGTACATCAAGTACTCCTACCGCGCGAAGCTCGGCATCGAAGGTTCCCAGGTGCGAGTGGAAGAAGAATCCCCGCACCACTTCCGCGTGGAGATCCCGGAGTTCATTTTCATCGGGCACTCGGATGAGAATTTCGAAACCGCGGTGGAGGACAACGGCGCGCTGAGCTGGATTACCCCGGATATCGATAAGGCGGAAACCATCACTAAAATCCTCAATGAGGACAAAAAGAAAGAGGACATCGCCGATAATCGCGATGTCCTCCAATCCCAGGCCAAGCAGTTCTACACCGGCATTATTTCCGGCGTGGACCCAGAGGCCGAAGTGGACTTTTCCTTTCGCTAACTAGTCCACCTCGGTGAACTTGCGGTCCCACGAGGAGCGGACCGGGTTGGCATCGGCCAGCAGGATATCGAAGCGGTCGTTGGCAATTTCTACGATTTCGCCCAGCGCGGTGCGGTACTCCTGCTCCGGGGAGTTGGCCAGGCGGCGCACGCCGGCATCAATGACGCGGTCGACGGTGTCATTGGTATCCAAATAGGCCACAAACGGCATATCAAAGCGCTCGCGGTAGGCGGCGGAAAGCTCGGTGATGCGCTCGGTCTGCACATCATCCAAGTCGGTCAGACCGAGGGAGCCGCGGTCAGCGGAGATGGTGGCGGCCTCGTCGGCGTCGGCAAGCAGCAGCTCATCCATGGCCGGGTAATCGTGGATGAGGGCGGCGCGGCGGGAATCATCCGCGGTCAGCACGGCCACCTGAATGGCCGCGCGCAGGTCATTAACATCGCCGAAGGGCCGCGACTCCCACGCCAGCTCCAGCGGCCAAGTCTCGTTATTAAACAGAGGGCGCAGCGCGGAGACGAATTCCTCGCGGGAGGCGGCATTGAGCTGCTGCAAGCTCACGCTCTTGCCGACGGCCCGAGACACCTGCGTTCCCTGCTTGCCCCCTGTGTGGAAGAACAAAAGGTTGAGCACGATGGCGGTAATGGCGCCGATGGACATGCCAGAAGAGACGAAGGTTTGCGCCCACTCCGGGAAGGCGGTGGCGATATCCGGTTTGAAGGTCACCAACATAGCCAGCCCCAGCGCGGAGGTGACGATGACGGAGTTGCGGCCATCGGAAAGATCGGCCTTGGCGATGGTCTGCAGGCCCACCCACGCCACGTTGGCAAAAAGTGCCAGGGAGGCGCCGCCGAGAACGGGGGAGGGGATGGAGGCCACGACCGCGCCGGCCTTAGGCAAAATGCCCAGCACCATCATGAACCCGGCGGCGGCAACGGCCACCCAGCGCGACTTCACGCTGGTCAGGCGCACCAGGCCAACGTTTTGGGCAAAGCAGGTATACGGGAAGGAGTTCATCACGCCGCCCACCAGGGTGGACAGGCCATCGGCGCGAATGGCACGCACGACGTCATCGCGGCGGATGCGCTTTTTTACAATCTCGCCGGTGGCAAAGACGTCACCGGTGGTCTCCACCATGGTGATGATCATGACGATGATGAGCGAGAAAATCGCTACCAGGTCAAACTTCGGCATACCGAAGTAGAACGGGGTAGTAATGCCGAGGGCGGGGGCGGAGGAGACCTCGTCAAAGGAGGCGTCGCCAAGCACGAGCGCCACGCCAGTGCCTAAGACTAGGCCGATGAGCACGGCCAGGGTACCCAGGAAGCCGGAGGAAAAACGCTGCACCAAGATGATGACTGCGAGCGTGACAAAGCCATAGAGCAAGTCGCGGGTGGCCGGCACGCCCTCGGCGTAATTGACAAAGTCATTGGCCGACACCCCAAGCAGCGACGTACCCATGACCAGTAGAACCGAGCCGGTGACCACCGGCGGGAAGAAGCGCAGCACCTTGCCAAAGACCGGCGCCGCAAAGAAGGTAAAAAGGCCGGCGACAATAATGGCGCCATAAATGGTTGGCAGCGAGGCCACCCCGCCCGCGCCGTCGGTCGCGCCCAAGCCAATGGCAATAATCGGGGAGACGGCCGTTGTAGTCACGCCCTGCACGATGGGCAGGCGCACGCCAATGCGCTTGCCGACGCCCAGGGATTGAATGATCGTCGCTATGCCACAGGTCAACAGGTCCGCATTAATGAGGTGGATGGTGGTTTCCGCATCCAGATTGAGCGAGCCGGCAATAAGCAGCGGGACGATGACTGCGCCGGCATAAAACGCCAGCACATGCTGTAAACCCAAGGCAGCTAGTTTGGGGGCGGGTGGGACGATATCTACTGGATGCTTGGGCTGCGAAGCCACGAAGTCCTCCTTTGTGCGGAAGCGAAGCTGAACGGGATTAACAGTAGAGGTTCGTGCAGGTAGGGGCCAAAATCTTAGGGTGATGAGGGACACGTTCGGGGCTAGTTCACCCCCGATAAAAGACGTACGTGCGTACTGCATGAAATCACTAACCAGCTAAACAACACGACCGGTTTATTACTTGGCTTTCAAACGTTTGCGAGACTTGTTATTACCAGGGAATTGGTCAACAATTGAGGCCAGAGGGGCTTGGTGCTGTGGCTCGAAGAAAGCGGCATTTATCCCCTGCTAGAAATTCGCCCGAAAGAAGGGAATTATGACTACCGCAACGCAGCCTCAACAGTTTGAAGCTTGGAAGGGATTTGAGTCCGGTCCGTGGACCGAGGGCATCAACGTCCGCGACTTCATCCAGCGCAACTACACGCCGTATGACGGCGACTCCAGCTTCCTGGCGGGCCCGACCGAAAAGACCAAGCGCGTCTGGGAGACCCTGGAAAAGAACTACCTGTCCGTCGAGCGCGAAAAGCGCGTTTACGACGTCGACACCCACACTCCGTCAGACATTGACGCTTTCCCGGCCGGCTACATCTCAGAGGACGACGACGTCATCGTCGGCCTGCAGACTGATACCCCGCTGAAGCGCGCCATGATGCCATTCGGTGGCTGGCGCATGGTCAAGCAGGCTATCGGCGAAGCGGGCAAGGAAGTAGATCCTGAGGTGGAGAAGATCTTCACCCGTTACCGCAAGACCCACAACGATGCGGTCTTCGACATCTACACCCCGCGCATCCGCGCTGCTCGTTCATCACACATCATCACCGGCCTGCCGGATGCTTACGGCCGTGGCCGCATCATCGGCGACTACCGTCGTGTTGCACTTTACGGTGTGGATTACCTGATCGAGGAAAAGCAGGCTTCCCGCGATTCTGTCGCAGATGCTGGCTTCTCTGAGCACTGGGCACGCTACCGCGAGGAGCACTCCGAGCAGATCAAGGCCCTGAAGAAGCTCAAGAAGATGGCCGAGTCCTACGGATTCGACATCTCCCAGCCGGCTAAGACCGCTCACGAGGCAGTGCAGTGGACCTACTTCGGCTACCTGGCTTCCATTAAGTCCCAGGATGGCGCCGCAATGTCCATCGGCCGCCTGTCCGCCTTCTTCGATTGCTACTTCGAGCGCGACCTTGCCGCAGGCATCATCACTGAGGAAGACGCCCAGGAAATCATCGACTCCCTGGTTCTCAAGCTGCGTATCGTTCGCTTCCTGCGCACCATCGACTACGACCAGATTTTCTCCGGCGACCCGTACTGGGCAACCTGGTCCGACGCTGGCTTTGGCAATGACGGCCGCCACATGGTCACCAAGACCTCCTTCCGTCTGCTGCAGACCCTGGTGAACCTTGGTCCATCACCTGAGCCAAACATCACCATTTTCTGGGATCCGAAGCTGCCAGAGGGCTACAAGGAATTCTGCGCCCACATCTCCATTGAGACCTCCTCCATCCAGTACGAGTCTGACCGCCAGATTCGTGAGCAGTGGGGCGACGACGCCGCAATTGCTTGCTGCGTTTCCCCGATGGAAGTTGGCAAGCAGATGCAGTTCTTCGGCGCTCGTGTGAACGCCGCAAAGGCACTGCTCTACGCCATTAACGGTGGCCGCGATGAGGTATCCGGCAAGCAGGTTGTCGAAGGCTACGAGCCCATCAAGGGCGACGGCCCGCTGGACTTCGATGAGGTCTGGCAGAAGTACGAGGAGATGCTGGACTGGGTTGTTGGCACCTACGTTGAGGCCCTCAACATCATCCACTACTCCCACGACAAGTACGCCTATGAGGCAGTCGAGATGGCGCTGCACGATTCCAATATCGTCCGCTCCATGGGCTGCGGCATCGCCGGCCTGTCCATCGTTGCCGACTCCCTGGCTGCTATCAAGTACGCCAAGGTCACCCCGGTACGCGACGAGACCGGTCTGATTACGGACTACATCACCGAAGGTGAGTTCCCGTTCTACGGCAACGATGATGACCGCGCCGATGATATCGCCGCTACCATTGTCCACACCGTGATGGAAAAGATTAAGGCCATCCCGATGTACCGCAACGCCATCCCAACCCAGTCCGTGCTGACCATTACCTCGAACGTGGTCTACGGCAAGGCAACAGGCGCCTTCCCGTCGGGCCACAAGGCCGGCACGCCGTTCTCCCCAGGCGCTAACCCTGAAAACGGTGCTGACAGCCACGGCATGGTTGCTTCCATGCTGTCCGTCGGCAAGCTGGATTACAAGGACGCCTTGGACGGCATCTCGCTGACCAACACCATTACTCCTTCCGGATTGGGCCGCACCCCAGAAGAGCGCATCAATAACTTGGTGGGCGTTCTGGATGCCGGCTTCATCATGGAGAAGTAAAAACCACCAACCCTCAACCATCCCGAAAAGGAGAAAATCATGGCAACCCCAACTTTCGAAGACCGCATGTCAGCAATGAAGGCAAACCGCGATGCACACCAGATGAACTCTGGTCTGTACCACGCAAACATCAACGTGCTGGACAAGTCCACCCTGGAAGATGCCGTTGAGCACCCAGAGAAGTACCCGAACCTGACCGTTCGCGTCTCTGGCTACGCAGTCAACTTCGTTAAGCTGACCAAGGAGCAGCAGCTCGACGTTATCTCCCGCACCTTCCACCAGGGTTCCTAATCATGGCTGATGGCGTTACTGGTGTCGTTACCCTCTCTCCTGAAGAGGGAGAGCGAGTCCGCGGCGCGGCCGCGGGCCTGGGAAACGACGTTCAATTCGATGACATTACCCGCCCCGAACTCATGGAGGCGCGCCGTACCGGCGATATTGCCCTCGTGCACTCTTGGGAGCTCGTGACCGCCGTCGATGGCCCGGGTACCCGCATGACGATGTTCATGTCCGGCTGCCCACTGCGCTGCCAGTATTGCCATAACCCAGACACCTGGGAGATGAAGACCGGCACGCTAGAGCGGGTCGAGGATGTGGTCAAGCGCATTAAGCGTTATAAGCCAATCTTCAACGCTTCCGGTGGCGGTCTCACCATCTCCGGTGGTGAACCCCTCTTCCAACTTTCTTTCACGCGCCGCGTGCTCAAGGAAGTTCACGATGCGGGCATCCACACCACCATCGATACTGCCGGTTATCTCGGTGCGCGTTTGCGTGACGAGGACCTGGATAATATCGACCTCGTGCTTCTCGACGTCAAGTCGGGCGACGAGGAAACCTATCGGAAGGTCACTCAGCGCGAACTCCAGCCCACGCTGGACTTCGGCGACAGGCTGAACAAGATAGGCAAACCGGTGTGGATCCGCTTCGTGGTGGTGCCAGACCTCACGGACTCGCCAGAGAACGTGGAAAATGTGGCCAATATCGTGGCGCGTTGGAAATCCAACGTTGAGCGCGTTGAGGTCCTGCCTTTCCACAATATGGGCAAGGACAAGTGGGATAGCTTGGGCATGAACTACCAGCTAGCTGACACGAAGCCACCAAAGCCGGAGGATGTGGAGAAAATCCGCGACGTCTTCCGCTCGAAGGGCTTGGAAGTCTACTAGCCTGGGAGGACATGACCTCCTATCGCCGCTTCGGCCACACAATTAAAGAGCACCACCTAGAAGTCCCGTGGGATTATTCCAATCCCCACGGGACTTTTGGGCTCTACGCCCGCGAAATAATCCCGCCCGGCGGAGAGGACCTGCCCGCATTGCTCTACCTGCAGGGCGGTCCCGGTTTCCCGGCGCCTCGGCCATTGGCGCCTACGGGGCTGATTGGCAAGGCGCTAGAGCGCTACCGGGTTATCCTCATGGATCAGCGCGGCACCGGCCGCTCGCACCGCATTGATGCGCTTAGCCCGGCGGCTGAGCGCACAGCCAAGCACCTGGCGTTGCTGCGCCAGGACAATATCGTCCGCGATGCCGAGCGCCTGCGCGAGCACCTCGGACTCGAGAAGTGGTCGCTGTTCGGGCAGTCTTTTGGCGGCTTTTGCATCACCGCCTACCTATCCCAGGCGCCCGAGCGCGTCGAGCATGCTTTCTTCACCGGCGGCATCCCCACGCTGAAGGGCGCGGATGAGCTCTACCGCGCTACTTTCGGCAAGCTCAAGGCCCGCCAGCAGCGTTTCTACCGCGAATTCCCGTGGGCACGGGGCCGTATCGAGGAGATCATTTCCCACCTGGACAATTCAGATGAGCGGCTCCCTACCGGTGAGCGCCTGTCCGCGCTGCGCTTTCGTACCATCGGCATCGAGCTCGGCCGCGGCACCGGCTGTGATTCGCTGGCCTATCTGCTGGAAGAGCCCTTCCGCACCGTGGCGGGGGAGAAGCGATTGCGAGGTGATTTCCTGGCGGACGTCGGCCAGCGCGTGAGCTTTGCGGACGCTCCGTTGTACGCCGCAATCCATGAGTCAATTTATGGCGGCGCCGGTGGCCAGGCCGCTACGAACTGGGCGGCGCACCGCGTGCGCGAGGAGTTCCCCGAGTTTGCCGAGTCCGGTACGTGGTTAACCGGCGAGCACATCTTTCCCTGGCAGTTCGACGAGGACCCAGCGTTGCACGCGTTTGCCGACGCCGCCCATGGCCTCGCCCACCACGAATTCTCCCCGCCCTATGCGTTGGGCGAGGTGCCGTCTACGGCCGCGGCCATCTACGTCGATGATATTTTCGTCCCGCTCGAGGAGTCCTTGGCTACGGCCGCGCACCTGGGAGATCTGCGGCCGTGGATTAACAATGAATTCCAGCACAACGGCATCCGCGAGGATGGTGCGACCATCTTGGGGAAGCTCTTTTCGCTTATCGACGATCACTAGCATTTCGCTATTTCCTATGCGAAAATATTAGTGATCATCACGACTTTTAGGGAGACTCAATGATTGCCACCATAGTAATAGTCCTTATCCTGCTGATTATCTTGGGAACGCTCTTCGATGGTTATTTCATCGTTCGTACTCGCGAAGCTGCCATTCTGGAGCGCTTGGGCAAATTCCAAAAGGTGGCGCATGCTGGCCTGCACTTTAAGATGCCGTGGATAGACCGTGTACGCGATAAGATTTCGCTGCAGGTGCGCCAGCTGGACGTGATGGTGGAGACCAAGACGAAGGATAATGTCTTCGTGCAAATCCCTGTTGCCGTGCAGTACGAGGTAGTCCAGGGCCGCGAGCGCGAAGCGTACTACATGCTCTCCAATCACGAGCAGCAGATTGTGGCCTACGTCCAGGACAATGTTCGTTCCTCCGTAGCGAATATGAACCTAGATGATTCCTTCTCCTCCAAGGACACCATCGCCCGCAATGTTGCGGCCTCCCTGCGCGACAATATGGCCGAGTATGGCTGGAACTTTGTCAATACCTTGGTCACCGATATCCGCCCTGACTCCCGCGTGCGCGAGTCCATGAACTCCATTAACGCAGCGCAGCGCGAGCGCGAGGCGGCCGTCGCCCAGGCGGAGGCTGAAAAGATCCGCGTGGTGAAGGAGGCCGAAGGCGCAGCCGAGGCGAAGAAGCTGCAGGGTCGCGGCGTTGCCGACCAGCGTAAGGAAATCGTCGAGGGCATTGCCCAGCAGTACGAGATGCTTCGCGACGCCGGCGTGGAAGAATCCCCCGAAGCCCTCATGCTGGTCTCCCAGTACCTCGACGCTATGGTCGACGTCTCCCACAATGGCCAGGCGTCCGTTCTTTATATGCCCTCTAACCCGCAGGGGATGGGCGATCTTTTCAGCGGCATGCGCGATGTGCTCATGGCCAACCGTGCCCTTGACTCCGCCGAGGAGCCGTCCCAACGCCGTCGCCCGCAGCCTAAGAAGCCTTCCCGTGCCGAGGAAATCGAGCGCGAATCTAAGCGTCAGGCCGAACGCGCCAAGCGCGAAGCCATCGCTGCCTCCCAGCACGCTGAGCAGCAACGCTCCGAGCACCAGCAGGCAGAGCCGCACCCGCAGCAGGGCCAGCACTCCACCGCGCAGCCCCAGGCTGCACGCGAGTACTTCCAGCAGCTGCGCGAGCAACTGAAAAACGAGGACTAGTCCTGAGCATCGATAACCTCTTTGATGCCTATACCGCTCAGCGTGGCATAACCCGCCGCGCGGAGGTGATCCCCGATCACGAGTGTCAGGTCTTCGCCACCGACGACCATCCTGACTCCGACCGTGATGCGTTAAGCGCCGCGCGCGACCTTGTCCACGACGTCCTTGTGGTCGATGACACGCCGAGTAGCGCTACCTCGCAGAGGCAGCGCTAACGAACCCAGCGGACCTTGCCATTGACTCGGGCAAGGCGTCCGCGCAGCGGTGGGGCATTTGGATCATCTTGGTTGACCCCGTTGTGGTAGGGGCAGCACACGGTCAGGTTTTCCATGTTGGTCAACCCGCCATGTTTCCACGCCTTGAGGTGATGGATTTGGGCCTTGTCCGCCGGATGGTTGCACGGCGGCCACGGGCAGGTGGGATTTTCGGCGGCGGCCATCTGTCGCTGTTTCTCGGTGGCGTAGCGCGATGTGCGATATAGGTTGACTGGGCCCTTGACGGGGTGGATAAGGGTGGCTAGGCCGTGCTCGGTGAAGGTGCGCTCAACGAGCTCGGCGCCGGTAATGGTGGCGCCATTGCTAAGGCGTAGCGTGACTTCGTCGCCGTCGCCGTCCAGGATTTGGTCTAGGGCGTTGAGCGGGATGATGACGTTAGTGGTGGTGCGCGCGGAAGGTGCGCCGGTGCCGCGAAGGAGGTCGCGGAGGGAATCGAGTGGGCGGTCGGGGTCGAGCGCGGCGTCGAATTCAGCAAGGAAGGCCGAGGGCGCGGTAATCCGCATAGTCCACGGGCCGTTCGGCCGGCGAAGGAGCTGGACGCCTTCGCGGGGTGGCATGCGGCGCGGGCGAAGTTCGCGCAGGCGCTGCTTGGCGCGGCGGGCGATGTCAGAAGCCGGACCACGCAGGCGGCACAGCTCCACGCGTAGGTTCCACGCCTCACGCTTAGTGCGCACCCGGGAGACGTACTTTTCAATCAGCTTGAGCGTTACGAGGTCGTGGTGTCGGGCAGCCGCGGCTGCGTGGCGTTGCTTGCGGCTGAAGCCGGTCGGGCCGAAGTAGACTGCGGCCAGCGCGCGGAGGTCGCGGGCCTCGACATCCGGCAAGCCCAGCTCGACAAGGGCGCGCTCAGACGCGCCGTGGGCCTCGGCGAGGATGTCCATCGCCGAGGCAATATGGGTGGCATAGGCCTTAAGTGCGCTCATGGCTGCAACTTTAAGCAGAGCCGGTGGGCGAGCCGAGGCGAAGACGTCCGCAGCCTGTGGATAACTTGTTTAAGCGTCAACTGCCCCAGTGGGCCGCAATGGCAAAGAGATACGAAACGAGCATGCGCTTAATCTCTACGACCACGGCGTCAAAGTCGCCTGGGTCGCCCGCAGTTGCGTAATTGAGTTGCGAGACCACGCTGTGGATAAGGAAGCCGGCCAGGTCAATGCGTTCGTCATCGCTCATGGACGGCGCGAGTGGGGAGAGGATTTCTGACAAGGGGAAAAGCAGCTGCCGCTCGGTATCTGCGGCCGTCGCGCGGGTGGCGGGGGTGGATTGCACGGCATGCCACACGGCGCGCCGGGAGGGATCGTCGCGCCACATACGCGCCAGGTGATCGATGGTTTCATCCAACACATCGGGCCATTGCACGTCCGGGGCGCGGCGGGAGAAGCGCTCGATTTCGGCCCGGCTGGCAGCTGTGTCTTGGCGGTCGAGCTCGCAGACGAGCACGTATTTATTGGCAAAGTACTGATACAGCGTGCCGATGGGCACCCCGGCGCGGTGGGCGACCTCGTCGACGGTGAAGGATTCAAAGCCGACGTCGACAAGCACGGCGCGTGCGGCCTGCAGAATGCGCTCGAAGCGCTCGCGACTGCGCGCCTGCGCTGGCCGACGCCGCGGTAGCAGAATCTCTCCCACGTGCTAGCTTAGCCCCATCATCACGCGGGCGACGTGGCCGGTGGCCTTGACGTTGTAGTGCGTTTGGCCGATGGTGCCATCCGGCTCGACCAAGAAGGTGGAGCGGATTACGCCCTGGACGACCTTGCCGTAGTTCTTCTTCTCACCAAACGCGCCGTAGGCGGTCATGACAGACCTATCCGGATCCGAAAGCAGCGGGAAGTTCAGCTCGTGGTCCGCGCGGAACTTCGCCAGCGCCTCCGGCTTATCGGGTGAGATACCCACGACGGCGATATTGAGATCATTGAGATGTTCCAGGGAATCGCGGAAATCGCAGGCTTCCTTGGTGCAGCCCGGGGTATTGGCGCGGGGGTAGAAGTAGACCAGTACGCGCTGGCCTGCGTAATCGGCGAGGGAAACGGTGTTTCCGGCGTCGTCGGCAAGCGCAAAGGCAGGGGCGGTATCTCCAACATTCAAACGGTTTTCAGTCATGGTTTCCACCTTACTTACCGCCCGGGCTGCACGCTTTTGGGCCGGCGGGGTAGAATGACCCCGTTAAGAGCGAACCTAAGTTAAGAGGAGAACTTCGTGGCACGCAACATTGAAGACATTCAGCGCGATATCGAGCGCACCCGCCGCCAGCTGGCCGGCACCCTGGACGAGCTGGCACAGCGCAGCAAGCCGCAGAACTTTGCCAACGAGGCTAAGACCGCGGCCACCGATAAGCTGCAGGACCGCAACGTGCAGATGGCCTTGGGCGGCGTCGGCGCTGCTGTGGTTGGCCTCATTGCTTTCTCGGTCTTCCGCTCTCGCCGCCGCAAGAGCGACTTGAAGGAGCTGCAGCGCCTGCTGTCCGAGCGCCACTAATTATGGAAGTCCCCGCACACCGCGGGGACTTTTTTCGTAGGCTGGGTTGGGATGAAGACACCAATCCCTTTTTATTTGCAGGAAATCCTCACTAAGGTGCGCGATAATCGCGACGGCGCCGTGGCGGATTATATTCCGGAACTGGCCAAGGCGGAGCCCGAATACCTTGGCGCCGCGATGTGCACCACCACCGGCCACGTCTATTCCGCGGGCGATGATGAGGTGGAATTTACCCTTCAGTCCCTGTCCAAGCCTTTTGTCTACGCACTAGCGCTACAGGAGCTGGGACTATCTGCGGTGCGCGAGATTGTGGGTATGGAGCCTTCGGGCGAGGCCTTCAACGAGCTTTCGCTCAACCGAGATGACCATCGGCCGGTCAACCCGATGATTAATGCGGGCGCGATTGCGGTCACGCAGCTGATTAATGGCGTGGATTCGGAGCCTGCCGCACGCGTGGAGCGCCTACGCACCTATT
Source organism: Corynebacterium sp. MSK074 (assembly GCF_030229735.1). Classification (NCBI taxonomy): domain Bacteria; kingdom Bacillati; phylum Actinomycetota; class Actinomycetes; order Mycobacteriales; family Corynebacteriaceae; genus Corynebacterium; species Corynebacterium sp. MSK074. Next base: position 188,296 of record NZ_JASPIX010000003.1, on the reverse strand, counting down.
TTTCGCGCCTGGCGGGACGCGATTTGCTTATCGACGACGCCATGCGGTCCTCCGAGCTGGAAGTCAGCGAACGTAACCTCTCGCTGGCGCACATGTTGCGCAATTACGACATCATCCAGGACGAGGCACATGATGCGGTGTCAACATATATTGAGCAGTGCTCGATTGTGGTGACGGTGCGGGACTTGGCCGTGATGTCGGCAACGTTGGCGAATGGTGGCGTGCAGCCGGTGACGGGCGACAAGATTTTGGATGCGGATGTGTGCCGGTTGACGCTATCGGTGATGAGCTCGGCCGGCATGTACGACGGCGCCGGCCGATGGATGGCCGAGGTGGGTATCCCGGCGAAGTCGGGCGTTTCAGGTGGCCTGCTGGGCACGCTGCCGGGCCAGTTGGGCGTGGCGACATTCTCGCCGCGGCTTAATAAAGAAGGTAACTCGGTACGCGGTGTGGATGCGTTCAAGCTGTTGTCGAAGGACATGGGCCTGCACTTGATGTCTACAGACGAGCGCTATGGCGTGAACCCGGTGCGCAAGGTGGAGCAGGATGCGGAGCTGACCGTGATCTATCTGCAGGGCTTGATTAACTTCAACGCGGCCGAGACTATCTTGTACGAGCTGATGGAGTCAGATTTTGGCGAGGGCACGGTGGTGCTCGAGCTATCACATATTACGGGCACGAACCGCATGGGTCGACGCATGCTGAAGGAGGGGCTGCGCCGAATTCGCGAGTCTGGCTTTGATATCGCCATCGTGGATCCGGATGGGGAGCTGGAAGATCGCACCATGTCGGACGGCACGGAGGTGCCGAAAGGCGAGCCGGAGGACTACACCATCAACGGCGAACCTGTTTAGGTTTGGGTTGCCTTAGTTAATCAGGTTAGGATGTCCTATGTAAGGCTCATCGCGGCTGCCGCGAGGGCATCCAACGACCAAGGACTAAAAATGGCTCATACCCCCTTCAAGGTGATGGCGGTTGTGGCGGCGTCGGCAACCGCACTCGTCGGCTGCGGCGCAGCTGAGGAAGTAACTGGCGGCTCCAGCGGCGATGCTGAGTTCTCCTTCACCGATATCATCGGCCGTGACGTGGAACTGGATAAGGCTCCCGATCGTGTGATTTTGGGGGAGGGCCGATCGATTTTTGCTACCGGTGTACTCGACCCCGATAATCCACTGGACAAGGTCGTTGGCATCGGAACGGATCTCAAGCAGAACGTGCCCGATTACTACAACGCACTGGAAAAGGAGCTGCCCTCCGTTAACGAGGTTCCGGAGATTGGTGGCTTCACCAAGGGCGACGTTACCGTGGAAAAGCTTGTGAGCCTAGACCCGGACCTCATTGTCCTCTCGCTGGATCAATATGATGCCTCTCGCGAAGCTGGTCTGACCGACAAGATGGACCAAGCTGGCTTGAAGTATGCGGTCACCGATTTCCGCCGCGACCCGCTGGAGAATACGCCCAAGACTATGGACATCTTCGGCGAGATCTTTGGCCAAGAGGATCGCGCTGAGGAATTTAACTCGGATTGGCAAAAGACCGTGGATTTGGTCGAGGACCGCGCAGAGAAGGTAAAAGATAAACCAAAGACTTTCGTTTGGAGAGCAGCAGGTGTGTCCGATTGCTGCGGTTCCTGGAACGATTCCAATATTTCCCAGCTGGTCAACGCGGCCGGTGGCGAGAATATCGGCGATAAAGTCATTCCGGGCGAGTCTGGCACAATCACCCCGGAAAAGGTCCTGGAATCTGACCCGGATATGATCATCGCCACCGGTGGCGATTGGTCCGAGATGAAGGACGATGAAGGCCACCCTGTCGGATACGCTGCAGTGGGTTACGGCATTGATGAAAAGGAAGCCAAGGGCAGCATTGCGAAGCTTCCGGAGAAGCAAGCCGGCTTCGATAAGCTGCGGGCGGTTAAGGAGCATCACCTGCACAGCATGTGGCACCAGTTCTATAATTCGCCGTTTAACTACCTGGCACTGCTGCAGGTAGCGGAGTGGATCGACCCGGAGGCGTATGCCGATATGGACGTCGCCAAGCAGTGGATGGATGCGCAAGAAAAGTACTCGCCGGTCTCTGGTGAGGGAACCTTCTTTAGCACCAACTAATGGAGGGTGCAGAGGTAGCCGCCCTCGCGCGGCAACATAAGAAGTTAACCTGGCAACGCATAGGCATCGTTGCGGGCCTGACCCTGATTGCGGCCGCCGCATTTGTCATTAGCAACTTCGTCGGTGCAATTGATATCAGTCCGGGCGAGGTAATAAAGGGCATTGTGAATCCCGCGGGTCTGGAGGACCAGACGCGCACGGTGCTGTGGCAACTGCGCCTGCCTATGGCCGTGATGGCCGTGCTTATCGGTATGGCCTTGTCCTTGGCCGGCGCGGAGATGCAGACCATCCTCAATAACCCGCTAGCCGAGCCGTTTACCCTCGGCATTTCTGCGGCCGCCGCGTTTGGCGGCGCCACCTCCATCGTGCTCAAGTGGCAGCTGATTGCGCAGCCGCAGTTCAACCTGGCGCTGATGGCGTGGCTTGCTGCCGCGGTGGCTACGGCCATTATTGTTATCGCGGCCGTCATCCGTGGCGCGAAGGCAGAAACCATGGTGCTGCTGGGCATCGGCTTGGTGTTCTTCTTCCAGGCCATGCTGGCGCTTATCCAGTACCAGTCCTCGGCCGAGGCGCTGCAACAGATCGTCTTTTGGTCCATGGGCTCTCTTACCCGCGCCAATTGGGCGGCCAACGGCGTGCTGGCGGCCGTGCTGATTATCGCCCTGCCCATTCTGTGGGCGCTGGGCTGGCGCCTTACTGCCTTGCGGCTTGGCGATGCCCGCGCCACCGCCATGGGCGTTAATACCTCCCGCCTGCGCATCGTGGTGCTCATCGTCGTGTCGCTCGTCGCGGCGACGACCGTGGCCTTTGCCGGCATCATCGGTTTCATTGGTCTGGTCGGCCCGCATATTGCCCGCATGCTGGTGGGCGAGGACCAGCGCTACTTCTTGCCGGCCTCCATGGCGGCGGGCGCGGCCGTGATGTGTGCCGCGCATGCGGTGAGCCTGATGATTAAGCCGGGCCTGGCTATTCCCATTGGCATTGTTACCTCGCTTCTGGGCGTGCCATTCTTTATTGCCATCGTCATGACCCGAAGGAGGGCATTGTGGACGTAGAACTGACTATTTCCGGGCTGAGTGCGGCCTATGGCAAGCACCGCGTACTGGAATCCGTGGATGTGGAAAAACTCCACGGCGGGCAGCTGGTGGGCCTGTTGGGGCCGAATGCCTCCGGCAAGACCACACTTATCAAGTCCCTGGCCGGCGTCCACCGCGGCTGCCAGGGCGAAGTGGATTTTCGCGTCGATGGCACGGCACCGCGCGGCAAGCGCCGCCGGCAGCTCATCGGCTACGTGCCGCAGGATCTCACGAGCACGGCCGCGCTGCGGGCGTTTGAGGCCGTGCTGATCTCTGCGCGCCGTGAAGCCTGCGAGGACCCGATTACGCGCACCGGTGAGGTGCTGCACTCGCTGGGGCTGGATGCGATTGCCTCGCGCTACCTCAACGAGCTTTCCGGCGGCCAGCGCCAGCTGGTGGCGGTGGCGCAGATGTTGGTGGGCAACCCAGGCCTGATGCTTCTCGACGAACCTACCTCCGCCCTCGATCTGCACCACCAGATCTTCGTGCTGGACGAGGTGCGTGCCAAGGCGAAGCGCGACGGCAGCCTGGGCTTGGTGGCCATCCACGATATTAACCTGGCTGCGCGCATGTGCGACCAGCTGGTAGTGCTCAAAAAGGGCCATATTCGCGCCCAGGGCAAACCTTCGGACGTTCTCACGGGGGAGCTCGTGGAAGGTGTGTATGGGGTAGAGGCGGACGTCGTCCAGCATGGCGGCGCTCCACTCATTGCCCCGCTGCGGGTGAGATAACAAAAAGGCCGGGCTATTGCCCGGCCTAATTTTTTAACTTAAATTTTTAAGTGGTGCGCCATCAGGGAATCGAACCCCGAACCCACTGATTAAGAGTCAGTTGCTCTGCCAATTGAGCTAATGGCGCATTGTTGACTTCCTGCCGTGTGGCTCTCTGTGCAACGAGTAGATACTCTAGCAGCCATTCTTGAAAAGTGTAAAATCGCCTGGTTATGGCGTGTTTTTAGGGGTCTATAACGAATTGGTTAATGCCTGAAGTGGCTTCTGGTAATTGCTGGAGTGAGACGCTAATCTAAATTGGTCTTTGAAAGCAGCAATTACGTGTCTAAGGGCAACTCAGTGAAACATTCCCTCCCTATTGCGCGCCGCCTCATCGCGGCCGCGGGCGTTGCGTGCATTTCCCTAGCCGCCGCCTCCTGCTCCTCTGATTCCTCTGCCGAGGATCAAACCGCTGACCAAGAATCCACCGCCGCCGCGAGCGCGAGCGGCGCGAAGGATGGTGACAAAGAGTCTGACAAGAAAAAGGGCGGCCTCTCGGCTTCCGTGAAAGACGGTGCGCAGAACGTGGATCCGTCTAAGCCCGTCACCGTGGAGACCACGGGCAAGCTCAAGAGCGTCACCATGACCAATGAAATGGGCGTGGAAGTCAAAGAAAAGCTCTCGAAGGATGCCAAGACATGGTCTACGGCGGAGGACTTGGGCTATAACCACACCTATTCCATCGTGGCCTCCGATGTGGATGGCAACAAGAAGAACCTCAGCTTTTCCACCCCGCAAGCAGCGGGCGTTGCCGAGGTCTCGCTTACCCCTATCCCTGACTCTGAGGTGGGCGTAGGCCAGGTCATTGGTGTGAATTTTGGTGTGCCGATTACGGACCGCAAGGCGGCCGAGAAGACCATTACTGTGACCACCAACCCTGAGGTTAAGGGCGCTTTCTACTGGGTCAATAACCAGGAGGTGCGCTGGCGTCCAAAGGAATACTGGGAGCCTGGCACCAAGGTTGAGGTGAAGGTAGACCAGTACGGCAAGGACCTAGGCGGCGGAATTTACGGCGGCGAGAACGCCAAGACCAATTTCACCATCGGTGACCGCACCGTGGCGATTATCGATAACGCCACCAAGACCATGAAGGTCTTCAAGAATAAGAAGTTCTTGCGTGCCATCCCGGTCTCGCTCGGCCGCGATTATCAGTACGATACGCCAAACGGGCGCTACATCATTGGCGATGAGCACCCGCAGCTGCTGATGGACTCCGAGACCTTCGGTCTTTCCCGCTCCGCGGGTGGCTACCGCACGATGGTGGACTGGGCTACCCAGATGTCCTATTCCGGCATCTATGTTCACTCCGCTCCGTGGTCCGTATGGGCGCAGGGCAATACCAATACCTCGCACGGCTGCATTAACGTGACGCCGGAGGCTGCCCAGTGGTTCCAGGAGACGATGAAGCGCGGCGACGTGGTGCGCGTATTCAATACCTACGGTGAAACGCTTAATGCGATGGACGGCCTGGGTGACTGGAATATGTCCTGGGACGAGTGGTCCAAGGGCAACGCGGACGCCAATCAGTAGCGCCCACGAGCAGCGCAGGCGATGAGCGCATGGCTACAGTGGTGGCCATGCGCTTTTCTGTTTTAGACCGCGGGGCGGCCGGGCCGTTGGACCAGGTAGCTGAGCACGCGCGGCATGTGGAGCGGCTTGGTTTCCGGCGCTTTCTGGTGGCCGAGCACCACGGTGTGCCGGGAATTCCGGCGGGGCAGCCGGGGATGTTGGCGGCTCACGTGGCGGCGCACACGCAGCGCATTCGGGTGGGCACGGCCGGAATCATGCTGTTAAATCATCCGCCGTTTCTGGTGGCCGAGCAGATTAATCTTCTCGAGGCGCTGTATCCCGGGCGAATCGATATTGGAATTGGTTCCTCTGTCGGCTTTACCGGCCCGGTGCGGCGGGCACTGCGCCAGGGTGAACCGGCTGAAGTGAAGCAGCGCTTTGCGGCGGAGCTGGCGACGCTGTTGCGCTACCTGCGCGGCGAGGAGGCGGTGACGGTGCGGCCGGAGTATGCGGGCACTCCGATCTACGTGTTGGCGGGCTTTCGCTCAGCCATGGTTGCGGCCAAGATGGGGCTCGGCGTCATCTTGGGTGGTCCGGTGGCCACGCAGGAGGCGGCCGCGCGGGTGTATCGGGAGCATGCGCTTGCCGACGCCCCACCTATCATCTCCTCGCTCAATATCGCCGTTGCCGATATGTCCGCGGCCGCCCGTGATCTGTTGTTACCGGAGGCCTATGCCAAGGTACTCGCGCAATCCACCGGCGAGTTCGGGGCCCTGCGGCCTGCAGGAGAGCTGGACATGGATGCACTGACGGGGCAGCAGCGCCGGCGCATTGAGGCGGCCCTGGCTCATGACGTGTGGGGAACGGTAGGGGAAGTGGGGGAGGGACTTAGGGACGTCGGCAAGCGGCTGGGCGTGAGCGAGTTTGTGGTGACCGGAGACATGCCAGATGTGGACGGTCGGGCCCGTTCGGAGGAGCTGCTGGCGAGCCTGCAGGTGGAAAACTGAAAAAGCCCGAGCGCAAGGCTCGGGCACTTGGGGTGGCTGACGGGACTCGAACCCGCGACACCCAGGATCACAACCTGGTGCTCTACCAGCTGAACTACAGCCACCATCGCTGCGTGAAAGCAACGAGATATAGGTTAACTCACGCCGCCTAAATTACAAAAACGCCTGGTAATCTGCGGTGGTTTCGGCCTTGATCTCCTCCGCCTCGGGGGAGGTGGGGCCCTCGTCGGTGCGGAAGACGCTGCGGCGGTAGAAGTCCAACTCGCGGATGGATTCGATGATGTCCTGTAGTGCGCGGTGGGCCATGCCCTTATCGGGCTGGTTGAAGTAAGCGCGCGGGTGCCACCGGCGGGCAAGCTCTTTGATGGTGGAGACGTCGATCATGCGGTAGTGCAGGGCGCTGTCGAGCCGCGGCATATAAGCGCGGATGAAGGTGCGATCCGTGGCGATGGAATTGCCGGCTAGGGGAGCGGGGTGCTCGGGATCGCAATGCTCATTGATGAGCGCGAGTACGGCATCCTCGGCTTCTCCGATGGAGGTGGTGGACTCGCGGATTTCCTTATCCAGCCCGGACTTAGCGTGCATCTGCGTGACAAAGGAATCCATCTGTGCCAGCTCATCCTCGGTGGCGTGGACGACGAGGTCGATGCCTTCGCCCAGGATGTTGAGGTTGCCATCGGTGATGACGGCAGCGAACTCAACAATGACGTGGCGCTCGGGGTCGAGGCCCGTCATCTCCAAATCGATCCAGACGAGGCGGTCGTGTTTTGCGGCTATCTCGGAATGTGGCATGCGGCCCATTCTACGCCCGCGTGCTTTTACCCCTGTATGGGGTACGAGCCGGGCTGCCCTTGAGGGGTGATTACTACTGGACAACGCGACCTTTCGGAAAGTGTGGCACTGTTCTGCATAAAATTTATTGGTGATTTGCCTCACTTGTAGATGTGAGTTAGGGCATACTCTGGTTAATCGCTCTTCATTCGGGAGGTGCGACAGACTTAGGAGAGACCAGATGGCAAACTTTCTCGATGCCCTCAATACCGCAATTTGGTCCCCCGTCTTGGTGTTTTTATGCCTCGGCGCGGGTATTTATTTCACCGTGGTGACACGCGGCCTGCAGGTGCGCTGCATCCCGGACATGCTCAAGCAGATAGTTAACGGAGAAAAGTCCGCAGATGGCGTTTCTTCCTTCCAATCCTTGATGGTCTCGCTCTCCGGCCGCGTGGGCGTGGGCAATATCGCCGGCGTGGCCACAGCCATCGCCTTCGGTGGGCCAGGCGCCGTGTTCTGGATGTGGGCAGTGGCGCTTTTGGGCTCGTCCACCTCGTTCATCGAATGTACGTTGGCGCAGATTTACAAGGAAAAGGATCAGGACACCGGTGAGTACCGCGGAGGGCCCGCGTACTACATCGAAAAGGCCTATAAGCACACTAAGGCCGCGCCTTTCATGGTGGTCTATGGCATCGTGTTCGCCGTCGCCATGATCTTGGCTACCAGCTACTTCTTGCCTGCCATCCAGGCCAATGCGGTGGCCGCTGCGGCCGATACCGCGTGGGGGATCAACTCCACCTGGGCGGCCGTCGTCCTCGCGGGCATCCTGGCCATCATCATTATTGGTGGTGTCAAGCGCATTGCGAACTTCGCCACCATTGTCGTGCCCTTTATGGCGCTCATTTATATCGTGATTTCCGTGGTGGTCATGTGCATGAACTTCTCCCAGATTCCGGAGGTCTTCGGGCTCATCTTCAGGTCCGCATTCAATATGGAAGCCGGATTCTCCGGCATGTTGGGCGCGGCCATCATGTGGGGTGTTAAGCGCGGCATCTACTCCAATGAGGCCGGCCAGGGTACCGGCCCGCAGTCTGCTGCGGCCGCCGAGGTTTCCCACCCCGCTAAGCAGGGCTTCGTGCAGTCTTTCGCGGTGTACGTCGATACGCTTTTTGTCTGCTCGGCTACCGCGTTCATGATTATTTCTACGGACATGTACACCGTCTTCCGCGGCAGCTCCGAGGATGGTGAAGTGGTCTACAATGGCTCGCTTCCTGATGGCGTTGAGGTCGGCCCTGGCTACGTGCAGTCCGGCCTCGATAGCGTCTTTGCCGGTTGGGGCCCAACTTTCATCGCCGTCTCCATTGCCTTCTTCGCCTTTACCACGGTCCTGGCGTACTACTACATGTCCGAAGTAAACCTGACCTACTTCAACCGTTGGGTCCGCTCCCGCACGGCCCGCCGTAGCCTGATTTGGGTCCTGCGCGCGCTGATTATTGTTTCCGTCGTGGTGGGCGCCACCACCACCCCGGGTGCGGCGTGGGCGCTGGGCGATATTGGCGTCGGTACGACGGCATGGCTCAATATTATCGCCATCCTCTTCCTGCAGGTTCCTGCCATCAAGGCACTCAAGGACTACGAAAAGCAGAAGAAGGCCGGCAAGGATCCGCAGTTCGACCCAGAAGCTGTGGGCATTAAGAACGCGGACTTCTGGGTCGAGCGCAAACGAGCACGCGGCGAGGGCAGCGTGCTCAAAGACAAGGACTTAGAAGGCGCTGGGTCCTAGCCCATCTTGGCGTAGAAGCTGCCTACCAGCGGTGCAATCACCGGGGTGGGCAGCACCTGGCTGAGGGTATTCATCGCCTTAGAAAGCGGGCCGGGCACCACGCGGCGCTGATTGCGGCGCATGGCCTCGATGGTTTCTTGGGAGCACGACTCGTAGGTGGTCCACAAAAAGTCCGGGACCACCTTGTCCACGATCGACTGGTCCTCCTCTGCGATGGTGGCTTCGCGCACGGGGCCGGGGGCGAGCAGGGTGCACGAGACGCCGGAGCCCTTAAGCTCATAGTGCAGGGCCTCCGTAAACGCATTGACGCCCGCCTTGGTGAAAACGTAGGTGGCGTTATTAGGGATGGGGATATTGCCCGCGGCAGAGCCGACATTGCAAATGGCGCCGCTGCGGCGAGGCAGCATCTGCTCCAAGGCGGCTCGCGTGAGGTGGTGGACGGCAGTTCCGTTGAGCTCGAACTGTGTCGTCTCGTACGACCAGTCCTGGTCCATGAAGGGGCCGAAGCTGGCGATGCCGGCGGAGTTGACCAGGATCGACACCTCGCGGGTGGCGATGGTCTCGGCCACGCGGGCGACGTCGTCAGCCACCGCTAGATCCGCCGGCAGGGCAATGGCCTCGATACTATGGCGCTGCTCGAGCTCGGCGGCGATGGACTCCAGGAGCTCGCGGCGGCGGGCCACAAGGATAACGTTATAGCCCAGGGCTGCGAAATCTTGCGCCATGGCCTTGCCAATGCCTTGGCTGGCGCCCGTAACGAGGGCGTAGGACGTTCGGGAAGGAGCGGGAAGTGACATGGTTAAGCCTTTCCGGAGTGGGGGCATGGTGAGTCCTAGCGTAAACAAAAAGCCCTGAAGCGGCGAGAAACTCGGCGCCTCAAGGCTTTCGCGCGGTGCCCCCAGCAGGATTCGAACCCGCGACACATGGGGTAGAAACCCACTGCTCTAATCCACTGAGCTATGGGGGCTTACAACGCACTTATAGTAGCCCACGAGGGCGGCGAAACCTAAGCCAGGGTGCGCTGCGGCGAGCGCAGGATGTCCACCAACTCTTGGGCGGCTGCGGTCAGCTCGCGATCCGTGCGGTAGGCCGCGATGGCGTAGTAGCGGGGTAGGTCATCAGCAATCGGGCGGGTGATGATGCCGTGTGGCTGCACAGCAGGTGCGCAATTGGGCACGATGCTGACGCCGAGACCACTGGAGACCATAGGAATCGCGCTATTGAGGCTGGCGACCTCCTGGGTCTTTTCCGGCTTGAGGCCCGGGCGGCTATTCCATAGGTCTTGATAGAACTCGGCTAGTTCAGGAAGTTCGCGGCTGCGCGGTGGGACAAGCCATGTTTCCTTCTTCAGGTCAGCGAGGGAGACGGGGGATTCCAACTCGGCGAGGCGCTGGGGAAGGGCGACGGAGTAATCGAACGTGGCCACCTGGTGGACGGTGAGCTCGGGGGAGTAGCGGCGAATGAAGGCCTTCGGATCGGACGTCGGCAAGAGCGCTAGGTCCACCTGGCCATCCAGTAGGTGCTTGATAGCGGTAGCCGGCTCGGCGTCATCCAGCGAGATATTGGCGGTGGGGTAAATCCGCTTGAGCTCAGCGAGGGCGGCAGGGATAAATTCCCAGTTCAAAATGGCGCCGGAGGCGAGGGATACGGTGCTGGCCTTGTCGCCGGTGATTTCGCTGATATGGCGCTGGGTTTCGCTCAACAACGCATCAACCTTGACGGCCGTTTCGTAGACATAATCGCCAGCCTCAGTGGTGGAGACACCGGAGCGACCGCGTGAGAGTAGCTGAGCGTTTAGCTCCTTCTCTAGCTTCCGGATGGAAAGGCTCAGAGATGGCTGGGTCATATCGAGGGATTCGGCAGCGTGCGTGAAGGAGCCATGGTCTACAACGGCGCGAAAATAAAGAAGTTGACGGGTGTCCATAAGGTCCATGATGGCACATGTAAAGACAAAATGGGTGTTATGTGAGAAACCAGGTCGCGCTATACAATGCGCACTATGGCAAATGAGCAGGTTAACAGTGTGAACGCGGCGGGTAAGAAGCCCCGCCCTTCCTGGGGAATTTATATCGCAGCGATGCTTATTGCCGGCCTGATTGCCGGTTTTATTTCGCTGTTCCTTTTAGCCGATTCCCTGGCGGCCCTGGGTATCCCGGATCCCGGTCGCATAACTACCTTTGGCCTGCCACTCTTTCGTGGCATGGCGTGGGTGCTTATGGCTTTGTCCGTGGGCTCATTCTTGGCCTCGTCGTTCCTCATTGCACCGCGCGGGGACAATGCCACGCTTATCGATGCCCCCTTGTCCGTCGACGGCCACATCGCCGCCCGCACCGGTACGTGGGCTTCCTTTGGTGTGGCGGCCGTGGGTCTCGTGGAAATTCCACTCATTATGTCCGACCTCACCGGCGCGCCCTTTTCCCAGGTATTCGAGCCTTCCATCATGAAAATGGCGCTGACGGAAATTTCCACCACCATCGTGTGGGCAATCTCCGTACTCATCGCTCTCGTAGTGGGCATTCTCGGTCTCGTGGGCCGCGGCTGGTCCATGCAGCCGGTCCTGCTTTTCTTGTCCATAATGCAGGTCGTACCAATTGGCATGGAAGGCCACTCCGCGGCGGGCGGCGACCATGATTACGGCACCAATTCGCTCCTGTGGCACTTGGTCTTTGTCATGCTTTGGGTAGGCGGGCTTATGGCGCTAATCGCCCATGGTCGGCGCCTTGGCCCCAACCTCGCCTTTGCGGTGAAGCGCTACTCCGGCATCGCCTTTATGGCGATTGTTGTCTTGGCAGTATCGGGCTTGATTAACACGCTCATCCGCATGAATATCTCCGATCTGGTGGATTCCGCGTACGGAATCATTCTGATTACCAAGTTCGTGCTGACGATTTTGCTGGGCATTTTCGGCCTTGCTCACCGCGAGCTCACCATCCCGCAGCTGGGCAAGAATCCGCGCCTTTTCCTTCGCATTGCCATCGTGGAAGTAGCGGTCATGGCCGCCACTATTGGCGTAGCCATCACGCTGGGCCGCACTGTGCCCCCGGCGCCGCGCGATCCCAACCTCAACTCGATGCAGATTCTGATGGGATATGAGCTGTTTGAAAAGCCCACGGTGCTCAACGTGTGGACCATGTTCCGCTTTGACATCATGTTTGGCACCATTGGCCTGCTTTTGGCTGCGGCCTATGGCTACTGTGTCTACCGCGTGCACAAGCGCGGCCTGACCTGGAGTAAGGGGCGTACCGCATGGTTTATGTGCGGTGCGCTGGGCCTGACCCTTGTGATGTCTACCGGTATGGGCCTCTACATGCCGGCGATGTACTCCATGCACATGTTGGTGCACATGATTTTGTCGATGGCAATACCGCTCCTGCTCGTTCTGGGTGCGCCACTGACCCTGCTCATGGAGGCCTTTGAGGCAGGGCCGAAGGGAAAACCCAGCCTGCACGACTATGCGCTGGCGGCCACCCAGTCCAAGATCGTCGCGTTTATTACCAATCCGTTTGTCAACCTCGTGCAGTACCTATTTTTCCTCTACGTGCTGTATTTGTTCCCCGGCCTATATCAATTCGCTATTTCCGAGCACGCCGGCCACCTCATTATGAACTTTGCGTTTATCATCTCCGGCTGCTTCTACTTCTGGGAAATCATCGGGCCGGATCCGCTTCCCAAGCGCCACTCCACCCCGTTCCGATTGGCCGTGCTGTTCCTTTCCATGCCATTCCACCTCTTTGCCGGCGTGTACCTGATGCAGCTGCAAAGTGTGTTGGGTGCAGACTTTTACCAGTATTTGGACTTGCCCTGGGACCAGGATCTGCTCCAAGACCAACGCGTGGGCGGCGGCATCGCGTGGGGCTTTGGTCAGTTCCCGCTGGTTATCGTCTTTGGCAAGCTCTTCCTGGATTGGCTCAGCGATGATCGTGCTACCGCCCGCCGCCACGATATGCAGGCGGATGCGGACGATGATGCCGAATTGGAACGCTATAACGCAATGCTGCAGGATATGGGCCACGGCGATGAATCGAGCTTCCGCGGGCGCTAGCCTGTGGATAACCGGCCCAAAATCGCCCCCAAACCCGAGTTTTGTTGACGGGTACAACAAGTTATTCACAAGGTAGGGGTTGCCGGCATGGTGCGGCTTGCGCGCCGGTATCAGGATGTGGAAGCGAGCGAGGAAAACCGAACTCGCCTATCCAACTATCCAGCAAAGGATTTTCTAGCACCATGTCCCAATACCCAATTACCTTGACCGGTCGCCTTACTCGCGATCCCATCCTGACCAAGACTTCAACTGGGGCCTATAAGGCCAAACTGCGCGTAGCTTCCTCGCGCCGAATTCCGGACCGTCAGGTCGATGCCGGCGCCAATGATCCGGAAGGACACAACTCCAAGGCCCCGCAGTGGCGCGACGTAGACCACCTCTACATCGATGTCGAAATGTGGAATCAATTCGCCATCAATGTGCGCAAATCCCTGGCTAAAGGCATGCCGCTGGTCATCGTGGGCTCCTTAGTGACAGAACAATGGCGCGATGACCAGGGCACCGATCACTTCCGCACATTCATTAAGGCGCAGTACGTGGGCCTGGATCTGAACCGCCACGTTATCGGTACGAAGCGGCTCGCTCCGCAGTACAACCAGGAAAATATTGCGGTCCCAGAACTGGGGGACAATGCCATCGAACCGGACGTGGACCACAGCCTGCCGCCGCAGCAGACGGGGCAGGGAGATACCGCTGCCGATACCGCAGCGGACCGCTATCTAGCTGAACGAGCCGCACCTGGACGCGGTGGGGAAGAAGATACTTTCGACGCCGAAGTGGAAGAGGAGGCTGCCGAGGCAGAATCCGCCCCAGTAAACGCATAAACGTTTCCTCCCCGGCTTGATCGCCTCGGGTGTACCTGACCCGAGGCACTTGGGCGGTGGTTCTGATGTAGTGTTTGTGTAGATAAATACGTCTCCCAAATTTTTGCAAAGGGGTAAAAGTGGGCGAATTCATCTACACGATGAAAAACGTGCGCAAGGCAATTGGCGATAAAGTCATCCTTGACGATGTAACAATGGCGTTCTACCCAGGTGCCAAGATTGGTGTGGTCGGCCCTAACGGTGCCGGTAAGTCCTCCATTCTGAAGATTATGGCCGGCCTGGACCAGCCTTCCAATGGCGAGGCTTTCCTGGATCCGGGTGCCACCGTGGGCATCCTGCAGCAGGAGCCGCCGCTCAATGACGAGAAGACCGTGCGCGGCAATGTCGAAGAGGGCTTGGGCGATATCTTTGAAAAGAAGCAGCGCTTCGAGCAGATCGCCGAGGAAATGGCCACCAACTACAGCGACGAGCTCATGGAAGAGATGGGCAAGCTGCAAGAAGAGCTGGACGCCGCCGATGCTTGGGAGGTTGACTCCAAGATCGAGCAGGCAATGGAAGCTTTGCGTTGCCCGCCTTCCGACGCCCCAGTGACCAACCTTTCTGGTGGCGAGCGCCGTCGTGTAGCGCTGGCTAAGCTCCTGCTCACCGAGCCGGACCTGCTGCTGCTCGACGAGCCTACGAACCACCTGGACGCCGAGTCCGTGCAGTGGCTGGAGAAGCACTTGGCCGATTACCCGGGTGCAGTCTTGGCCGTGACCCACGACCGCTACTTCCTCGACCACGTCGCGGGCTGGATCTGTGAGGTTGACCGCGGCAAGCTCTATCCATACGAGGGCAACTACTCCACCTACCTGGATAAGAAGCAGGAGCGCTTGGAGGTTGCCGGCAAGAAGGACGCGAAGCTGCGCAAGCGCTTGAAGGACGAGTTGGAGTGGGTTCGCTCCGGTGCAAAGGCCCGCCAGGCCAAGAACAAGGCTCGTCTGGAGCGCTACGAGGAGATGGCAGCCGAGGCCGAGAAATACAAGAAGCTCGACTTCGAAGAGATCCAGATTCCTACCCCGCCGCGCTTGGGTAATAAGGTTGTGGAAGTCAAGGACCTGCAGAAGGGCTTCGATGACCGCGTCCTGATTAAG
Source organism: Corynebacterium sp. MSK074 (assembly GCF_030229735.1). Lineage (NCBI taxonomy): Bacteria > Bacillati > Actinomycetota > Actinomycetes > Mycobacteriales > Corynebacteriaceae > Corynebacterium > Corynebacterium sp. MSK074. The sequence goes on along the minus strand of NZ_JASPIX010000003.1, from coordinate 173,273 downwards.
GACCTCTCCTTCACCCTGCCGCGCAACGGCATCGTGGGCGTTATCGGCCCGAACGGCGTGGGTAAAACCACCCTGTTTAAGACCATCGTTGGCCTGGAGCAGCCGGATGCCGGTTCCGTCGAGGTGGGCGATACCGTCAAGCTGTCCTACGTGGACCAGAACCGTGAGAACATCGACCCTGAGGCAACCGTCTGGGAGGTTGTCTCCGGCGGCCTAGATTACATTCACGTCGGCCAAAACGAGATGCCTTCGCGTGCTTACCTGTCCGCGTTCGGCTTCAAGGGCCCAGATCAGCAGAAGCCATCCAAGGTGCTTTCCGGTGGTGAGCGCAACCGCCTGAACTTGGCGCTGACCCTGAAGGAGGGCGGCAACCTGATCCTCCTTGACGAGCCGACCAACGACTTGGACGTGGAAACCCTCGGCTCGCTGGAAAACGCGCTGGAGAAGTTCCCGGGCTGCGCCGTGGTCATTTCCCACGACCGCTGGTTCCTGGACCGCACCTGTACCCACATCCTGGCCTGGGAGGGCAATGTGGAAGAAGGCCAGTGGTTCTGGTTCGAGGGCAACTTCGGCGACTATGAGAAGAATAAGGTCGACCGCCTCGGTGAAGAGGCAGCTCGTCCTTCTCGCGTGACCCACCGCAAGCTGACCCGCTAAGTAGCTGAAGCCTTTATTGAGGAGAATGATGGCAACCCCAAGTGTGCACACGTATCGTATTCAAACCCGCTGGTCGGACTTTGATATGTACGGCCACATGATGAACGCAAACTACATCGAGCTCGCCCAGGAAGCGCGCTTGGCCTTTGCGAAGGAGCATATCTATTCCAAGGGCCTTGACTTCATCGCATTCGTGCGCCACCTCGATGTGGACTTCCTTCGCCCGATGGAGTTTAAGGACACCACTACGGTGGAGGTAGAAACTACCATTTCGCAGATTGGCACGACCTCGTTTACCACTACCCAGCAGGTCAAGGATGACCAAGGGGAAGTCGCGGCAACTGTGGAGTGCGTGCAGGTAGTCATCGACCGTCAGCAGCAGACTCCTCGTCCGCTGACGGACCAGGAAAAGGATATTCTGCACAATACCGCTGCCAACTAGCAGCGGAGCAGAGCACAGATTAGAAAGGCAGGGCCCGAAGGCATGGTCACCGAGACTCTAGAAATTGGAAGCGGTGGACCTGGCCTTCGGGCCCTTGTCACGCGCGCAGCTGGCTTGGACGCGGGCGCTTCGGTGCGGCTGCGCCAGCTGACTGACGACGTCGTCGATGTCTTCGTTACCACCCCCTTCGAGGTGGTTGCCTCCCGCCGCGTCCAAGGCGTCGCTTCCCGCGATGGAGCTGTGGTTTCTGCTGCCACGCTCGCAGATCAGCTCAAAGAGCATGAATCTAGCGGCATGTTAGATTTGGGTCCTGCCCGCGATCCATCGTGGCCGGGAGCATTGCCGCCGGCGACTGGCTACAGTGTGGTCGATACCTTGCCAGTTACCGTTGTTCGTGAACTTTCCGATAAAGGTCAGCAACTGACCCGGCAATTTTCTGGCCCCATGGGCCCGCCGTCCAGCTTGTTGAATCAGACCGTAGTCACGGTGGAAGGCGATGGCGCCACGGTGGAAATTCCCATGCGCATGATCTTTGCCTGCACCAACCTGGGGCTTATTCCTGGATTTTCCGCCCCGATGGATGTGCCGCGGCACCTGCGGGTGGCCCAGCTGGGTCGTTGGGTGCGACTCGACGCCCCATTTGGCAGCATTTACCGTTCTACCCGCTTGTCCTTGTTCTAGCCTTCGCCGCCAGGGCACATACCCCTGGTGTTCAACAAACTCGGCGTGCCGGCGCCCCATAATGGGCGACATTGCCCGAAAAGTAGTCTGTCTTAGGGGGAGGGGGATCCTGGGGTGGTGGCGCCCGAATCCTTGTGAACAGCGTGTTTAACCGGGGCGTTGGAGTAATGCTACCCCCGCAGTGTGAATTAGTTAGCAGAGCGCCGCGCGCAAACGTGTCCTGCGTTACTCTTACATGGTCGATGTAATTTCCTGCACCCACAAGGAGACTATGTAATGCGTATTGCTGTGCCGAAAGAAATCATGAATAACGAGAATCGCGTGGCTCTTACCCCGAGCGGCGCGCAGACCCTCGTTCAGGATGGTCACGAGGTCCTCATTGAGACCGGTGCCGGTGAAGGCGCTTCTTTCCCGGACTCCGAGTACGAGGCCGCGGGTGCCAGCATCGTTGGCACTGCGGAAGATACCTGGGCACAGGCAGAGCTGCTGTTGAAGGTGAAGGAGCCGCTCGAGGCTGAGTACCAGTACCTGCGCCCAGACCTCACCGTCTTCACCTACCTGCACCTTGCGGCGGACCGTCCGCTGACTGAGGCACTTGTCGACGCCAATACCACCGCCATCGCCTATGAGACGGTCACCGACCGCCACGGCACCCTGCCGCTTCTCACCCCGATGTCCCAGGTGGCTGGCCGCCTTGCTGCCATCGAAGGCACCCATCACCTGCTGTCCACCCAGGGTGGCCGTGGCCTGCTGGTCTCCGGTGTTCCGGGCACCCAGCCGGCACGCGTCGTAGTTATCGGTGGTGGCCAGGTTGGCGCGTCCGCTGTAGCTATGGCCCACGGTCTGCGCGCCGAGGTGACGGTGTTGGACCTCGATCCGCACGTTCTCCAGCGCTTCGATGATCAGTACGCTGGTGGCGTGCGCACCCTGATTTCCGATCCGGCCACGATCGATAAGGAACTGCAGGAAGCCGACCTCGTCATCGGTGCCGTACTTATTCCGGGTGCCGCCGCGCCGAAGCTGGTGCGTGAGGAGACCGTAAAGAAGATGAAGAAGGGCGCGGTGCTCGTCGACGTGGCTATCGACCAGGGCGGTTGCTTCGAAAACTCCAAGAAGACCTCCCACGATGACCCCACCTTCAAGGTGCATGACACCCTGTTCTATTGCGTGGCGAATATGCCGGGTGCGGTGGCCAATACCTCCACCCGCGCGTTGTCTTCTGCGACCCTGCCGTATATCCGCGCGGTAGCCAATGACAGCCTGGATGCCGCTATCAAGCGCTTCCCAGGTCTGGAAGGCGGCGTCATGACCCGCGGTGGCCGTCTGGTTTCCGAGCCTGTGCGTAAGGCCTTTGACTGGGAAGACTAGTCTCCCCCTGCATAGTCTGCGCTAGATACACCACAAGCCCGGCTCCCCGCTAGAAACGGGGCCCGGGCTTGAGTTATCTGCGCTGAAGGGCCTCGCGTGGTTACGGGGCCTTGTTGATCATCATGGCGGCCACGCGCTGCATGTGATCCCACATCATCTCGCGGTAGGCGGGTGGGATGGTTTCCTCGTCTATGTCCGCGAGGGAGTTGCCCATGAGCTCTAGCCACCGATCGTGGGCGGTGATATCGATGGGGTAGGGGGCGTGGCGCATGCGCAGGCGCGGGTGCCCTCGGTTTTCAGAAAATAGCTGCGGGCCGCCCCAGTATTGCGCCAAGAACCAGGTAAGGCGCTGTTCTGCGCCTTCCCAGTCGTTATCGGGGTACATCGGGCCAATGACATCGTCCTCTTTGACCTGGGAATAAAAGCCGTGGACGAGGCGCTCAAAGGTCTCCATGCCGCCGATGGCCTCATAAACAGAATCCATTTACTCGTCTTCTTCCTTGCGGGGATCGGCAATGCCGATGCCGTGCGGGTAGGGGGTGGTAATACCTTTAGTGTGCATGACATTGAGCACGCGGGACTGTAGGAAGCGCTGCACGTCCCACTGCTTGCCCGGCAAGGTCTTGGTCGAGACTCGGAAGGAAACATAATCCGGCTCAAAGCCGGACATGCCGTCCACGCGGGGCGTGCTGAGGATGAGCTTGCGTACCTTATCGTCCTGTGCGGCTTCTTTCACTGCGTTCTCAATGACTTCGCCGGCCACTTCTGGGTCATTAGAAAGGCCTACTGGAATCTGGATGCGGGCAACGGAGTACTCATCGGAGTGGTTGGCCACCTGGAGAATTTCACCGTTGCGCACGTACCACAGGGCACCATCGATATCGCGGACCGTGGTGATGCGCAGGGAGATGGACTCGACATCGCCAAAGACGCCATTGCCCAAATCAACCACGTCACCAATGCCGTACTGGTCCTCAATGAGCATGAAGATGCCAGAAAGGAAGTCCTTCACCAGCGCCTGTGCGCCAAAGCCGAGGGCGACACCGATGACACCGGCGGAGGCGATAAGCGGTGCTACGTTGACCTCTAACTCATCCAGGATGGCGATAACGGCCCACACCCAGACGAAGATGGCGGCGGCGGAACGGGCTACGCCGGCAAGTGTCTTGATGCGGGAGGCGCGCCGGGTCTCGCGGGTTTGGCGCATGGCCTCTTCTTGTTGGCTGAGCTCGGGGCGATTGGCGCGGCCCTTGAATTTCCCGCGCAGGCGCTGCTTATCTAGCCCGGAGGACTTGATGCTATTTTCGGCCACTTTGTTGATAACTCGGTGGAGGAGCCAGTGGGCGATAATGGCCAGGATAAGGATGATAGCGATGCGAATCGGGCGCTCGATAAGCCAGCTTTGTACCTTCTCGTCATTCCAAAAATTGGACACGGACTCGATGGCCGAGTCCGTGGTGGAAGCGGCGGATGCTAAGAATTGCGTATTCATCATTCTTTCTTAGTCGAGGACAAAATGAACTGCGCCCATTGTAAGGGCAGAGGCTGAAAGTGCGATGAGTCGTGGGTGTCTGAGAGTGTGAAAATAAATACCCATCTCTCGGTTGGAAATGAACAGCTTGGTCTAGACTGTGGTGCTATGACTGAACGCAGCACGCAGAACCTCGCTCAAGGCTTTACGTCCCGTTCCATCCATGGCGGCTATCACCCGGATCCGCACATGGGCTCTATTAACGTGCCCATTTATGCCTCAACCACGTTTGCACAAGACGGCTTGGCGCAGCTGCGCGGCGGATTCGAATACGGCCGCGTGGCCAATCCAACCGTGCGTTCGCTGGAGCGCACTCTAGCGGCGCTGGAAGGCGCGGAGTATGCACGCGTGTTTTCTTCCGGCATGGCCGCTGCCGATACCTTGATCCGCATCCTGGTGCGCCCAGGAGATCACGTCATTTTGGGTAATGATGCCTACGGTGGTTCTTACCGTCTGCTCAATGATTTCACCGAGTGGGGCGTGGAGATGTCCATCGTGAACACCAGCGATACCGCCGCGGTTGCGGCCGCGGTCCAAGAAAATACCAAGCTCATCTGGCTAGAAACGCCCACTAATCCGGCGCTAAATATCACCGATATTGCCGCGGTGGCCAAGATTAAGGGCAATGCGCAGGTACTGGTGGACAATACTTTTGCTACGCCCTACCTGCAGAACCCGCTGGAACTCGGAGCGGACCACGTGCTGCATTCGACCACCAAGTACCTGGGCGGGCATTCCGATGTGCTCGGTGGCGCAGTGGTTACTAATGACGCCCACGTGGACGAGCGCCTGCTCTACTTCCAGGGCAATGTGGGTGCGGTGAGCTCGCCTTTCGACGCCTACTTAACCGCCCGCGGTATTAAGACGCTGTCGGTGCGCATGGACCGCCACTGCGCGAATGCGCAGCGAGTAGCGGAATTCTTGCAGGCGCGACCCGAGGTCAAGCAGGTGCTCTACCCGGGGCTCAAGGAGCACCCAGGGCATGAACTGGCGGCACAGCAGATGCGTGGCTTCGGTGGCATGATGTCCGTGCGCTTCCACAGCGCGGAGCATGCCAAGCAGATCTGCCTCAATACGCGGCTTATCTGCCTGGCAGAATCGCTGGGCGGAGTGGAATCGCTCATCGAGCATCCAAAGAATATGACGCACGTATCCGCGGAAGGGTCCGAGCTGGTGCCGCCGGAGGATCTGGTGCGCATCTCCATCGGTATCGAGGACATCGATGACCTGCTCGCGGACTTGGAGCAGGCCCTCGACGCGCTATAGGCCGCGGCACTGGGCCCATAGCGCAAGTGCGGTGGCTAGGAGCGCACCACGGCAAGGAGTGAACCGGCGGCCTTGTCGGTTTCCTGCAGCATGAGCGGGTCCGTGCCCGGCATGGGGGAAATGGTGGTGTCCGGCCACTGGGAATAGGTGGGGATGCCCACGATGTGCAGGCGTGCATCCAACTCGCCGTCCGGGTGAACGGTGCGGCGTGTGACCCCATCCGTTTCCGGCGAACCGGTGGGCTGGCCGTGATCGGGGAAGGGGCGCACGCGGGCGGAATCCACCAAGCAGCGCGTCATGGCATCGCCGGCGGTGCGGATATCGGGGCGGTGCATAAAGGCGTCGACAAGCGTGGGCGCCGAAGCCGAGCGCGGGCCGGAGGTCAAGGTGAAGTGATCGGCCTCGATGGACACGGTGGGGTGATCGCCTAGGAAGTGGGCCAGGCCGGCGTCGACAAGCGCGAGCAACTGGCGCACGCGGAAGAGCGGCGGGCCGGAGCCGATCATCTGGCCAAAGGACATGACCTGGCCGTAGCGGCCGGTGCGGGACTCGCGGGTGTAGCGGCCCTCTGCGCCGAGGATGGAGGCCGGCTTGCGCGATTGCGAAAGCGACCACAGCGCGGCCTTGATGGGGGAGTCGTGGCCGGCGGCGGCCTCCCGAATATCGCCTTCCATGGACTGGGCAATGTGCTCAGTGAGCTCAGCGATGTCCCCGGTAAACCCGGCAATCTGGTACATGAGATCGTTCATGTCCCATGGCTCGGTGACCATGGGCGCAATGGCCTCGCCCAGCTCATCGGGGGCGGTGGCATCGATGACCTCGAGGATTTCCGCGCGTGGGCGCAGGAGGGAATCCGGGCGCACGCGCTCCAAGGTGGTGATATAGGCCTCGTAGCTATCGCGCGCGATGGCAGGCCAAACCTGGGAGTCAAAGTCGATGTCCTGGGTGCCGCTGAGCTCCGCAATGACCTCCTGCAGGCGGCGGCGCGGCATGGTCGGCGGCAGCTCGCCGTACTCGGACTTGGGGTGGTAGGGGTAGCCGCGGCCGGAGGAAATGATGAAGTTGGGCTCCTGGCCGCAAGGCTCATAGCGCAGGCCGGAGCGCGCAGAAGGATCCTCCACGAACCTGCCGCCGCGCTCGATGGTGGTCAGCGCCATGATGTCATAAAAACCCATGCCCAGACCGCGCACCAGCACGTCCTCGCCGCCCGGAATGGAGGCGTAGTCCTGCTCTACCGGGTTATTGGGGGCGATCCAGTTCAAACCGGAAGCGGCCAACTGCTCTTCTTGCTCGTTGTATTCCGGAACCATCCAGCCATAGGCCAGCACCGTGGCATCGGCGCGCACCTCGGAGCCATCGGCCAGATGGAGGACGTCTTGGCGACCGTCCTCAGTGATGGTCTCCAACCTGCTGAAGTGATTCACGGTGGAAATGCTCTTGGGCAGCCGCGCAATGACCACGTCATAGACCCAGCGCAGGTATTCGCCATATAGTGCGCGTGAAGGGTTGGATTCGGGGCGGGTAGCCGCGAGTTCCTCGCGGTAGTCCTGGGCAATATGTGCGGCCGGAGGGTGCTGCTCAAAAAGCTCGCGCTTGGCGGCGGAGATATTCTCGCCATCGCCGCGCAACAGCTGAATCCACTCGTATTGAATGGGACCCTCGAGCACAGGGGCATCAACGGTGGAGCCGGGCTCGGTAAAGAGGGTGACCGCGCCGGCGCGAGTATTCATGCACAGGGTCTTGGTTTGGTCCGTTTCCCAGATGCGGCCGGCGCCATGTTGGGCGTCATCAATGAGGTGGACGGTAATGGGGTCGCTGGAATCGTCCATGCGGGCAGAGAGGCGTTCCAAGATAGAAATGCCGCGCGGGCCCATGCCGACGATCGCGATTGCTGGAGTAGACATACCTCCTATCGTGCCACATTCAGGCCCTTTCAGGATCATTGGACCTGGCAGTAAGAACAAAATAGACTAGGTAGTATACCGAGGTCCTGTTGTGTCGCCGTTTTGGCAGGTAATACGGTAGACCGCCCAGTCTTGTATTTTGAGGTATGGGTGTGGTCTAATGGGCGAGTACTACTTAAGACTTAAAGGAACTCGAGCTTTTATGAAGCAACTTTCTCGGCTCCTGCGGCCCGTGGCCGCGGTCCTGGCCAGCGGCGCGCTAGCTCTCTCGCTTACCTCGTGCGCCTCTACTTCCCACGCCGCGGAAGATGGCATGGTCACCTATGTCGAGCCCAATATGTTCAACAACCTCTATCCACCCTCCGGCGGCTATTACCCCAACGGTGGTGTGCTCAATAACATCACGGACCGCCTGCTCTGGCAGGACCCGGATACCCTCGAGCTGCACCCGTGGATTGCGGAGGAGATGCCCAAGGCAAACAAGGACAACACCGAATTCACCTTCAAGATTCGCAAGGGCGTGACCTACTCTGATGGCTCCCGCCTAGATGCCGCGAACGTGAAGAAGAACTATGACCTTTATGCCCTAGGCGACGAAGATCGCATGCTCACTCCATCGGAGCAGCTGCCCAACTATGAAAAGTCCGAGGTCATCGATGACTACACGGTGAAGTTCTACTTCAGCGAGCCTTCCCCAGGCTTCCCGCAGTCCACCTCCGTGATGAACCAGGGCCTGCTTTCTAATGACACCCTGGATTTGGATGACACCGGCTTCGCGCCGGGCAACGCCACCGCGATTTCCGGTTCTGGTCCCTTCGTCATTGAGGAAGAAGAGCTGGGCACCAAGCTGGTGCTCAAGAAGCGCGAGGATTATGACTGGGCGCCTCCGGCCCGCAAGGACCACCAGGGCCCGGCCGATATTGAGGGCATCAATATCGTGCTCGCGGCCGAAGACTCCGTGCGCGTGGGCTCGCTTGTAGCCGGCCAGTCCGATGTCGCGCGCCAGATCGAAGCTCCCGATGAGAAACACCTGAAGGATCAAAACCTGCAGATTTTCGCCGCCCCTACCCGTGGCGTGAACAATAGCTTCCACTTCCACTTCCGCCATCCACTCTTGGAAGACAAGCGAGTGCGCCAGGCCATCATCCACGCCATTGACCGCGACAACATCCTGGACACTCTCTTTTCTGATTCCTACCCCAAGGGCACATCGATTCTGGCCAAGACGGCTATTGGCTATAAGGATCAGTCCGCGAACTATGCCTTCGATCCAGAAGAATCCAAGCGCCTGCTCGATGAGGCCGGCTGGCGCCCAGGTGAAGAGGGCATTCGCGAAAAGGACGGCAAGCGCCTGTCCGTGACCTTCAATGAAGCCGTCCCACAGCCGCGCTCTAAAGAGATGTTCACCAAGGCTCAGGAGATGCTCAAGAACGTCGGCATCGAGGCCAACCTCAACCCAGGCGACCGCTCTGCGCAGCAAAAGGCCATGAAGGACCAAGACACCGTGCAGGTACGCCACAACATGACCGGCCGTGCCAATGTGGACACCTTGGCCACGTGGCTGGATGGCACCGGGCGCAATTCTTTCCTCAACTATGACGAGAAGACCGATAGCTTTGGCGATGAGAAGCTGCAGAAACTGGTGGAGGACTACTTCAACCTCAGCAGTGAAAAGGATCGCCTCGCCATGACCGGCCGCATGCAGGACTATCTGTCCGAACAGGCCTATATCCTGCCCATGTTTGAAGAGCCGCAGGTCTATGGTTTCCAGCCCTATATCGAGGGCTTTAGCACCGAGGCCATTGGCCGTCCGTCGTTCTATGCGGTAGACATCAACCCCACAGAAGGGGAGGACTAAACCATGAGCCTGAAAACTATTGCCCTGCGCATCGGCCAAGCCGTGCTCGTCATCTGGGCAACCTTCACCCTTTCTTTCATCCTCCTAGCAGCACTGCCTGGTGACGCCGTCGCGACCCGCTATGACAACCCCAACTTGGGTCTCAACGCCGAGCAGCTGGCCGCCATCCGCGAGGTTTATGGTGCCGATGAGCCGATCTTAAGCCGCTACTTCAGCGCGCTCGGCGGATTCCTCACCGGTGATTTCGGCTTTTCCGTCGCCACCGGTACCGCCGTATCGGAGATGCTGGCAGATGCCCTTCCTTCCACGCTGGCGCTGGCGGTCTTCGCCTTCCTCGTAGGCGTGGTCCTGGCCTTCGTGGTGGCTATTGTCTCCACCTTTGGCCCCTTTTCTTGGCTGCGCAGTTTCTTCCGCAGCCTGCCTTCCGTGATGGTTTCCCTGCCCACCTTCTGGATCGGCATCATCTTGATTCAGATATTCTCCTTTGGCTTGGGCTGGGTGCCGGTCATCGGCGCAAGCGATGCCCAAAGTCTCATCCTGCCGGTCATTACCCTGGCCATCTTTGTGGCCGCGCCGCTGGCGCAGGTGCTGCTGCGCTCCATCGATGAGGTCATGGATATGTCCTTCGTGCAGGTAGTCCGCGCCAAGGGTGCTAGCGGCGCCTGGTTGTTGTGGCGCAACGTCCTGCGCAATGCGCTGCTGCCGGCGCTGACCATGGCCGGCCTTACCTTTGGTGAGCTCGTCGGCGGCTCCGTGGTGACGGAAGCGGTCTTCGCCCGCCACGGCATCGGTGCGCTCACCGTGGATGCGGTGGCTAACCGCGATACCTCGGTGCTGCTGGCCATTGTGGTGCTAGCCGCCGCCGTCTTTGTCCTTATCAATCTGCTTGTGGACCTGCTCTACCCAGTGCTTGACGTGCGCCTGCGCGAGCGCGGCACTACACCTGACAGCTCCGCCACCGCTGCCACCACCGCCGGTACCACCGCAACGAACGAGAAGAAGGTCCAAGCATGAAGCTTAAATCCACACAGCTGAAGCTCACCCCGGGCACCATCATCTCGCTGATTGTGCTGGGCCTGGCGGTGCTCTGCGCGCTGTTCCCCCAACTATTTACCTCCCAAGACCCTAACCAGGGTGGGGACACCACGGCGCTCTTGCAACCCAGCTTCCAGCACTGGTTCGGCACCGATGCCGTCGGCCGCGACCTCTATACCCGCGTAGTCTATGGCGCGCGCCAATCCCTACTAGGCGCGCTCCTGGCCATCCTTTTCGGCCTCATCGTCGGTACCATCTTGGGCATCATCGCCGGCGTGCGCCGCGGCTGGGTCGATGCCGTCATCATGCGCATCGTGGATGTGCTGCTGTCCATCCCCGGCCTGCTGCTCTCCCTGTCCGTCATCATCGTGCTGGGCCACGGCATCTTCAATGCCGCCATCGCCGTAGGTATCACCTCGGTGGCCACCTTTGCGCGCCTTGCACGCTCCCAGGTACTTAGTGTTGCCGGCTCCGATTTCGTCGAGGCCGCCTATGGCTCCGGCGGTTCTTCCTTCCAGGTGCTCGTGCGCCATATTCTTCCCAATTCACTCACTGCGGTCTTCGCTGTAGCAGCCCTGCAATTTGGCCTGGCCATTTTGCAGCTAGCCACCCTTGGCTTCCTGGGCTATGGCGCTCCGCCCCCAACCCCGGAATGGGGCTTGCTCATCTCTGAATCGCGCGATTACATCGCCACGGCCGGCTGGTTGACCATCGCCCCGGGCATTGTGATCGTCGCCGTGGTCCTCGCGGCTAATCACCTCAGCCAGACACTGCGAAAGGCGGCCTAATGTCCCTGCTTAGCATTAGTGATCTATCCATTACCTACCGCACCGCGCACGGTGAGGTAGAAGCGGTAAGCGGCATTGAGCTCGAGGTAAACCCTGGCGAAATGACCGCCATCGTTGGCGAGTCCGGTTCCGGCAAGTCCACCTCCGCCATGGCCGCCATTGGCCTGCTGCCAGACAATGCGTCGATCGTTTCTGGCACCATTACTTTCGACGGCCGCGACGTTACCCAGTATTCCCAAAAGCAATGGCGGGAGCTGCGCGGTCGCCGCATTGGACTTATTCCGCAGGATCCCAATAACTCGCTTAACCCTCTCAAGACCATCGGTGCCTCGGTGGAGGAGGGCATGGCCATCCACGGGCAAGGCGATAAGGCCTCCCGGAAGAAGCGTGCACTGGAGCTTTTGGAGCGCGTGGGCATTGAAGATCCGCAGCGCCGCTATGACCAGTACCCGCATGAGCTATCCGGCGGCATGAAGCAACGCGTGCTCATTGCCGCGGCCGTGGCATTGGAGCCGGAGCTCATCATCGCCGATGAGCCTACCTCCGCGCTCGATGTCACCGTGCAGAAGATCATCCTGGACCTCCTGGATGAGATGCGCGAAGAGCTCACCATGGGCATCCTTTTCATTACCCATGATCTGGCCGTGGCGGGCGACCGTGCCAATAACATCGTGGTGATGGAAAAGGGCACCGTCCGCGAGTCGGGCGTTGCTGCCCGCGTACTCACCGATCCCCAGCATGCCTACTCCAAGCGCCTGCTTGCCGACGCCCCCTCGCTCACCGCCCCCACTTCCTCCCAGGCCGCAGCTCCTGTGCGGGCCGCGGCGCCCGCGCACCGCGAAACCTTGCTCGAGGTGGAAGGGCTGAGACAACGCTTCGGGGATTTCACCGCGGTGGAAGACATCAACTTTTCCGTGGCCCGCGGCACCACCCATGCATTGGTGGGGGAGTCTGGCTCCGGTAAGACAACCACCGGCCGAGCCATTTCCTTGTTGAGCACGCCCACCTCCGGCAGCATTCGCTTGGGCGGGGAAGAGATTAGCTCCGCCCGTGGCAAGCGCCGTCGCGAGCTGCGCCGTTCGATCCAGATGGTCTACCAAAATCCTTTTGGCTCGCTGGATCCGCGCTTGAGCATTGGCGATACCATCGCCGAACCGGTGCGCAATTTCACCGGCGCTTCCAAGCGGGATGCGCGTGCCAAAGCACGCGAGTTTCTTGATTTGGTGGCCTTGGATTCTTCCATGGCTTCCCGCCGTCCCCGCGAGCTCTCCGGCGGTCAGCGCCAGCGCGTGGCCATCGCCCGCGCCATGATCATTGAGCCCGATCTCGTGGTGCTCGATGAGGCCGTGTCCGCGCTCGACGTCACCGTGCAGGCGCAGATCCTGCGCTTGCTCGACGAGCTACAGCGCGAGCTGGAGCTTACCTATATCTTCATTTCCCACGATCTGGCGGTAGTCAACCAAATTTCCGATACCGTTTCCGTGCTCTCCCACGGCACGCAAGTGGAATCCGGACCTACCGCGCAGGTCTTTGCGCATCCGGAAACCGAGTACACGCGACAGCTAATTGACGCCATCCCAGGCTCCCGCTATCGTGCCGGAGACCTAAACTTGGGGCTATAACCGCGCCCCAGAAAGGTTGGACTGAGAATATGACCGACATTATTAATGAACTCTCCCACGCCAGCGCCGAGGTGCAACAGCTACGCCGTGCGCGCCACGATGCGCAGGACAATGCGCAACTGAGCTTTAGCGCTTTGCTCGAGCCAGCAGAACCAGGCGAGTTCTCCTATACGGAGCGCTATGCCGTGGCGGCTTTTACCGCTGCAATCCACCAGGCGAGCGAGGCTGCGGATTTCTACTTCGACTTGCTGGAAGATGAGGCCGACGAGGACCTTGTTGCCGCCGTGCGCGCCGCGAGCCAGCGCGGTGTGTCCACCGGCCCGTATCACCAGGGTGATTTCCTTATCTTCGGCGATACCGCCGCGGAAGCCGCGCTGGGCACGCGCCTAGCTGCGGCCTTCGATTGGGCGCACCTTCTGGCTTTCCACCCCAAGGATGCCTCCCCGCAGGCCATCGGGCACCTCGATGCCGCAGGATGGTCCGCCACGGAGATCGTCAGCCTGTCCCAGCTGGTGGCATTTTTGGCCTTCCAGCTGCGCGTGGTCCACGGCCTGCGCGTACTTTCTGGCGAGGATTCCGCGTCTCACCCCGCAGCCGAGCGCGCCGGCGGCGTGGCCGATCCGGGCTGGGAGGTAACCGCGACTACGTTGCAGCCCGATACCGTGCTGCCGGACCACTTTGTCAACCACTCTCTGGGCTGGAAGCCTTGGGTAGAGGCGCTGGCGAAGGGGGATTTTACCGCGGTGCATACCGATGCCCTCATCAAGCCAGAGCGTATCGATTCCGAGTACTTCCGCTTGCTCGCCCGCGACCCTGCGGCCTTGAAGGCGCGCACGCTGACTGACCTGGACATTTTCTATAACACCGAAGGTGGGCTCTCCCGTGCGGACCGCGAGCTCGCCGCTACTGTGGCCTCGCGCTACAACGGCTGCGAGTACTGTGCCTCCGTGCACCAGGCGCGGTGCGTCCAGGAGGGTGGCGACCGTGAAATCGTAGACCGCCTCTTGGACGAGGGCATCGACGCCGACCTTGGCTCAAAGGAATGGGACCTTATCCGTCGCGCCGCCGTAGCACTGACGGAAACCCCCTTCGCCTTCGATGCGGCACTATGCGCGGACCTGCGTGGGGCGGGATTCGATGAGCAGTCCATCTTGGACCTTATCTACGCTTCCTCCTTCTTCAACTGGGCTAATCGCTTGATGCTCACCCTGGGCCAGCCGGACGTGCCTAAGCGCTTCCGTTAATCGGCTACCGCCGGTGACTGCTCCGGTGCGGCGCTGAAGGCGAAGGATCCCTATGATGGGGCGGCATGACTGATACAAAGAATGCCACCGCACCAGCACACGCGGAGAGCGAAACCCCGCAGAAGGTCGCCGTTGTCACCGGCGCTACCGGCGGCATGGGCCGCGAAATCATCGCTGACCTGGCCGGTGATTACCATGTGTACGCACTGGGGCGTAGCGCGGCGGATCTGCCCGAATCGGACTCCATTACGCCGGTAGTCATCGACCTCGTCGCCGGCCTCGATGAAGGCATGAAACTGCCGGAGCTGGACCGCGTGGACGTGCTCGTCCACGCTGCTGCACGAGCTACCAAGTACTCCGTGGAGGAAGCCACGCCGGAAAATTGGCGTGCGCACATGGACCTCAACGTGCATGCCCCTGCAGAACTGACCCGCGCCTTGCTGCCGCAGCTGCGCAAAGCGGAAGGCACCGTGGTCTTTATTAACTCTGGCGCTGGACGCCACAGCTACGGCGATAACGTCATCTACGCGGCGACCAAGCACGCGTTGTATGCACTCGCCGATGGACTGCGCATCTCTGAGCCGGGAATCCGCGTATCCACCGTGGCTCCAGGGCCTACCGATACCCCGATGCTTAAGGGGTTGCAGGATTATGATCCCTCCCAGGTTATTGCCCCGGCTGAGGTGGCTCGTGCCATTCGTACCGTGGTAGAGGCAGGCCCCACCACTCAGCTGACGGAAATCCAGGTCAGGCCGCGAATCGAGTTACATCTGCGCAAGTAGGAACGCAAGTAGTGGTAATGGACATCACACATTAATGGGTTTGGTTTCCAGGGGTGTCCATTACACTCGGGGGCTGTGAATTCCCAAAGCCGAAAGCGGCCCGCCTATCTCCGTATCTCGGATGCCCTACGCGATAAGATCGAACGCAATGAATTAGAACCCGGTCAGCGTTTTCCTACCGAACGCGAATTGGTCCGGGAATTTCATGTTGCGCGCATGACCGTGCGCCATGCTTTAGACATATTGGAGGTAGAAGGCCTCATTGACCGCCGCCGCGGGCGCAGTGGTGGCACCTACGTGCGCACGGTTCCCCCTACACTGAGCCTGACCAACAAGGACAATATCGTCACCCAGCTGCGCGAGCGCGGGCACGACACCGCCGTACGCGTGGTCTCCGTTAACAAAGCCCACGTGCCCAAGCATGTGGCAGCGGTACTGGGTGTTAGCGATTCCACCTTTGCGTGGGATATCAAGCGCCTCTATACAGTCGATGGCAAGCCCGTCATCCTTTCGCGCTACACCATCCCGGTAGATATGGCTCCCGATCTCAATCAGCACGATCTGCGTGAGCCCATCATGGAAATCCTGGCTGGCTACAACCTCAAGCCCGTCTTTAAGCGCGAGAGCATGCGCGCCGCTACCGCTCGCACCGAAGAGCAGAAACTTTTGCACGTGAGCCGGTCACACCCGCTGCTTCGGTTCGTGCGGCTGTTAAAGACTAAATCGGGCGCGGTCTTTGCCTATATTGAAGAGTCGCTGCGCTCTGATATCGCCAACGTCGAGGTGGTCCTGGGTGAGGATCCCGCGCCGCAACCCCTACCGGGCCAGGGCAACGGCGCGGGAAAGCCGGCTTAGCTAGCGTCTACCTGGCGGTTGCGCAGCGCGCGGGACACGCGGTCACGCTGCTCGGTGACCGTGCGGCGCAGACCACCCGGCAGCTCCTTCTTCAAGAAGGCATCGGCGCGGTCCAGGCCCTTGTGCGTGATATCCCAGGAAGGGAAGAGACCCGTCACGGTGGTCAGCGCCACCTCGGAGGACTGGGAAGACCATACCTTTTCTGCGATGTCGAAGAACTCCGCGGTGGGCAGGAATTCATCGCTATGCGGGTAGAGCAGGCCTTCCAGCTTGGAGGTGAGCTCGCGGTTGGTGAGATTTCCCGCCACGATTTCTTCCCATACCGCGCGCTTGTTCTCGGCGGTTGCCACGGCTGCGCGGGCACGCAGGGAAGAGTAATAGCCGGTGGCGGAGTTATCGCGCTCGAGTTGCGCATCCGCGGCGGCCGGGACGTCTTCTACCGCGCCATCGGCGGCAAGTGCCGCCAGTGCGGACCAGCGCAGTCCCGCGTCCTCAGAGGACTCGAGTACGCCGCGCAGATAGTCGCGCGCGCTATCGTGCAGGCGAACCTTCGCCAATGCTTGAGTGCAGATGATGGAGCGCTGGGCATCGGGGCTGTGGGCGCCGTCGAGGAGGGCGTCGGCAAGCAGGGTGCTCTGGGCGGCCCAGTGCGGATCGGCATAGTTTTTCAGCGCGCTAGACGCCTGCAAGACAATACGTTCGAGGACGGCGAGCTCCGTCTCCGCCTGCATGCCGCGGGCAACCAGTTGGATGAAATCGCGGGCGCGCATAGTACCGGCGCGGGTCATCTCCCACGCGGTAGACCAGCACAGGGTACGGGCCATGGGATCGGCGAACTTATCAATATTGTCCAGCAGGAATTGCAGGGAACCCGCGTCCAGCTCGATGAGGCAATAGGTCAGGTCATCGTCGTTGGGTAGGAGGAAGTCAATGTCTCCCAACTGGCGGCCGATGAGCTCTGGAATCTCGGTGGAAGCGCCATCAATATCCATCTCGATGCGATCGGTGCGCACCACCTTGCCATCCTGCAGGTTATACAGGCCTACCGCCACGCGGTGGGTGCGCAGGGTATCGCCGGCCTGGGTGAGGTAAGCATGGGTAATCGTGCCAGACTCATCCGCATTGAGCGCCACGCTGAGCGTATTGATGCCGGAGGTCTTGAGCCACTGTTGCGCCCAGAAGGAAAGGTCGCGGCCGGAGGCCTCTTCTAGGTGGCGCAGCAGATCATCAAAGGTGGCATTGCCCCATGCATGGGCGGCGAAGTGGCGGCGCACACCGGCGAGGAAGTTGTCGCGGCCGACATAAGCCTGCAGCTGCTTGAGCACCGAAGCGCCCTTGGCATAGGTGATGCCATCGAAGTTTTGCTCCACCGTTTCGATATCGCTGGCGTCGGTGGAAATCGGGTGGGTGGTCGGCAGCTGATCCTGCTGATAGGCCCAGGATTTTTCCACATTGGCAAAGGTCACCCACGCGGTATCGTATTCGGTTTCCTCCGCCTGGGAGATGGCGGCGGACCAGGTGGCGAAGGACTCATTGAGCCACAAATCGTCCCACCACTGCATGGTGACCAAGTCACCGAACCACATATGGGCCAACTCGTGTAGGACGGTATCGGCGCGGCGCTCGTACTTGTAGTGCGTGGCCTGGGAAGTAAAGACGTACTCATCGCGGATGGTAACGCAGCCGGCATTCTCCATCGCGCCGGCGTTGAACTCCGGCACGAAGATCTGGTCATACTTGCCAAAGGGGTAGGGGAAACCGAAGTTGCGGTGGTAGAAATCAAAGCCCTGCTTGGTCTCGGTAAATAGGCGCTCGGCATCCAGTGCGTGGGCGAGCGAAGCGCGGCAGTAGATGCCGAGTGGCACCTCGAGTTTTTGGGCCGGCTTGCCCTCTGGGTGCGCGGTTAGCTCGCCGTGCCAGGTATCGGTGACCTCGTGGTACGGACCGGCGCACAGGGCTACCAGGTAGGTGGACAATGGATAGTCAATAGCCGTGCTGGCTACATCGCCTTCCCAGTTCACCGGGCCATTGCTAATGATGGTCCACTCTTCGGGCGCCTTGAAATGCAGCGCGTAGGTGGCCTTCATATCCGGCTGGTCAAAGCAGGCGAAGACTCGCTTGGCATCGGCGGTTTCAAACTGGGTATAAAGGTAGACCTTGTCATCGGCGGGGTCCACAAAGCGGTGCAGGCCCTCGCCGGTGCGGGAATACGGGATCGTAGCGGTGACTTCTAGCGTGTAATCGGCTACCTGGAGGCCAGACAGGGGAATGCCGTAGGTGGGGTTATAGGAATCAGTGGGCAGCGGGTTGCCGTTGAGGCGTACCTCCTGGATTTCCTCGGCGCGCAGATCGATAAAGGTCGAGCCGATCTCTCGCGAGGTAAAGCTCACCTTCGTGGTGGACAGGAAGTGGGTGTCTGAATACTTGAGGTCTAAAGTGACATCGTAGTGGTCTACCTCGATCATTCGGGAGCGCTGGGCAGCTTCCTCGCGAGTCAGGTTTATAGAGGTCATAGCCTATATTCTCCTTCTAAGCTGAAAAATAGTTCTGCATCCACAGTAGTCGTGCACCTAGGCTGGTGGGGCAAACTTTTTCAATCAGAGGAGTATTTATGGCTGACGCAGTAAAGTTCTGGTTCGACGTATCCTGCCCCTTCGCTTGGGCTACCTCGCGCTGGATTAAGGAAGTGGAAAAGGTACGCGACATCGAGGTCGAGTTCGAGCCGATGTCCCTCTCCGTGCTCAATGACGGCCGCGATCTTGACTCCACCTACATGGACATGATGAAGGCTAACTGGGGTCCAGCCCGCGTCTTTGCCAAGGTCAAGGCCGAACGCCCTGAGAAGGTAGACGAGCTCTACACTGCGATGGGAACCCTGGTTCACGCCAAGGGCAATGGCGGGCGCACCGGCTTTGGCGCTTATGATGACATCATCGCTCAGGCCCTAGCGGAGGTGGACCTCCCAGCAGAGTTCGCCGAGGTAGCCAATACCGAGGATTATGACGAAAAGCTGCGCGAGTACCACCACAACGGCATTTCTTCTGTGGGCGATGAGGTGGGTACCCCGGTTATCAAGCTGGGTGATACCGCCTTCTTCGGCCCAGTCATTACCCGTATCCCTACCGGTGAAGAAGCAGGCGAGCTTTTCGACGCCTCCCTGCGCCTTGCCCAGTGCCCCTACTTCTTCGAGCTCAAGCGCTCCCGCACCGAGATGCCGCAGGTGGAGGAAAACTAAGCGGTCTTTTTACGTCGGCGCAGCTGAATTGCGGCGCCGACACACAGTGCGATGGTCAGTGGGGTCAAGATGAATGCCGGCAGACCTGCGATATTGATAGAGGGAAGTTCCATGCCGGCCCGAAAGTCGTCCCACGCGACTAGCGCCCAGGATGCCCACGAGGCTCCAGCGAGAAGCGCGATAATGCCGGCCGCAATCGCGCCCCCGTTGGCCCGCGGGTTCCCGCGCACCTTTTGTGCAATCCACCACACACCCAGGCCTAGGTGAGCCAAAGTGGCAAGAATGCTCGTGATAAGCGGGAGGAGGAAGCCTCCGGCGCCGGAAACCTGAACACCAAGCAGGATGATGCAGGCGAGAAGGCTCCCGCCGTAGAGCGCGAGGACCGGTTTGGTTATAGGCATGACTTTCCTCCTTTATAGCGATAGTGGTTGCCCGCGAGCTTATCAAGACAATGTAATACGAAACAGGGTGGGCGCTAAGCCTCCTCAAGGCGCGCCGGGCCGGTAGGATGTGGGCCATGCGCGTATATCTAGGAGCAGACCACGCAGGTTTCGAAACCAAGAACCTGATTGCTGAACACCTCACCAAGCAGGGCCACGAAGTCATTGACTGCGGAGCCCATACCTACGATGCCGAGGATGATTACCCGGCATTTTGCATCGAAGCGGCACAACGCACCGTCAATGACCCAGGCTCCCTGGGCATCGTGCTTGGCGGCTCCGGCAACGGCGAGCAGATTGCCGCCAATAAGGTCAAGGGTGCTCGTTGCGCACTGGCGTGGTCCGCAGAGACCGCCCGCCTTGCCCGCGAACACAACAATGCCCAGCTCATCGGCATCGGTGGTCGTATGCACACCGAGGAGCAGGCACTGGAAATCGTCGATGCTTTCCTGGACCAAGAATGGTCCCGCGCGGAGCGCCACCAGCGTCGCATTGACATCTTGGCGGAATACGAGCGCACCGGCATCGCTCCGGAGCTGCCGGAGGCCTAAGCCACGAGGAATAAACGCCGCGGACCAAAGCTGGTTCCGCGGCGTTTATTTGTGTGGTTCGGCCGGCTCGGCCGAGGCGCTAAGGCTTAAGCGTCATTCATGTCATTCGGGTGCGGACCGCCGCGCCCCTCTTCGCCCTCATCCAGGGCGGTGATGGCAGCCATCTCGTCCTCGGTGAGCTCGAAGCCAAAGACGTCGAAATTCTCCGCGATGCGCGATGGCGTGGCGGACTTGGGGAAGAGGATGACGCCATTCTGCAGGTGCCAGCGGATGACGACCTGCGCTGGGCTGACATCGTGCGCCGCAGCGGCGTCGGTGACCTCGGGCGCGTCCAAGATATCGCTCTTACCCTGGCCCAAAGGCCCCCATGCCTCGATAGCTACGGTGTGGGCGCGGAAAGCATCCAGCTCGCGCCACCGCTGCAGGTAAGGGTGAAGCTCAACCTGATTGACCGCCGGCTTGACGTCGGTTTTGAGCTCCAGCTGCTCCAAGTGTTCCAGCTCGAAGTTGGAGACGCCGATGGACTTTGCCTTGCCCTGCTTCTGCAGCTCAATGAGCTGCTGCCAGGCCTCGACGTAGGTTCCCTTCGCCGGGGTAGGCCAGTGGATGAGGTAGAGATCCACATACTCTAGGCCGAGCTTGTCCAAAGACTCATCGAGTGCTGCGGCGGCATCGGTCTGGCGGTCATTCCACAGCTTGGTGGTGACAAAAAGTTCCTCGCGAGGGATGCCGGAGTTGGCAATAGCCTTACCTACGCCTTCTTCATTGCCATAGATAGCGGCGGTATCGATATGGCGATAGCCCACCCGCAGGGCCTCGGCTACCAGCGCTTCGGTCTTGTCCGGGTCCATCTGGAATACGCCGAAGCCCAGCTGCGGGATGGTATTGCCGTCATTCAGGGTGATGTTAGGTACGCTCATGCGCCCCAGACTACCTATCTACTGCAGCGGGCCGAGCGTGATGAATTTATTCCACGTCTCCCACTCATCTTGCAGGCGGGCGCGCTCATGGGGTGGGGTAGCGGTGTCGTCGATAAGCGCGGCATCTATCATGCGCACGCCATTGTCAAAGAACAACGCGGCGTGCCCCGAGGCACCATGGCGCAGTACCGGAACCAAGTTCAACCCATCGAAGGACAGGCGCGCATTGGGCCGCACATCCAGCCCGGCAATGGCGGCGAGGGTGGGAGCCAAATCAATAGGGGAGACTAGTTCGTTATTCTCTCCGCTTTCCGCCACACCCGGCCACAGCACCGACATCGGAGCATTTCCACCTAGCAGGGAGCAGACAGCAATGACGCC
Organism: Corynebacterium sp. MSK074; assembly: GCF_030229735.1. Lineage (NCBI taxonomy): Bacteria > Bacillati > Actinomycetota > Actinomycetes > Mycobacteriales > Corynebacteriaceae > Corynebacterium > Corynebacterium sp. MSK074. Next base: position 151,713 of record NZ_JASPIX010000003.1, on the reverse strand, counting down.
TTCAACCTGGTCGAGTTCCTCCAGGCTGGGCTGTTCTAGGAGGCGGAAGACGTCTTCACCGGCCGGTTGCGTGTCTTCGCGGACCTCATAGCCCACCCCAGCAAAAACCTCGCTGATGCGCGTGGTGGCCTGGCGCTGCGGGTACTGGCCGGTCAGGGTGCCGCGGCGGGAGTCCGCATACGTTTCCGAAGGCACCCACGTGTTTTTAAACCGAACGCCGCGCAGTGCGGTCTCAGGCGCATGGTCAAAGGTCGCAAGAGTGATATCCATGGACTCAATTCTATGCTTGCCGACGCCCCCTTCGGCCAACTTTGCCCACACAAATCACCGCCGCGGTATTAATCGAGCTCTAGTCCCTCGATGCCGTGCACCGTCACGGTCTCTGAGAGCGGCGCGCGGCCCGGAGCCGTGTTAAAGACTGGGCTAGATTCATCGGCCGTACCAAAGGTAATGGCGGTGACCAGTTTGTAGTCCTCATCCACGCCGAGGAATTTACGTGCGGTTGGCGCAATCAGGGAAATCATGCCTTGCGGGATGCCGTGATAACCATGTGCCTCGAGGGAAAGCAGGAAGTTTTCGGTGTAGGTTCCCTGGTCAAAGGCGGCGCGGATGTGGTCGCCCATCGGCGGGATAAAAAGCAGTACCGCATGGGGTGCGCCAAAGAAGCGCAGGTTTTCGCGGATGAACTCTACGCGGCCTTCTTTATCTTCGCGCTTAATGCCAAGCAGCCCGTACATTTTGGCGGCCAGTTCTTGGGAACGCTGGGGGTGGATGCCCTCACCGTAATCGGTGGTGAAGTCTGGGCTAAGGCCGTTGGTATCGAATTCCTTAATCAGCGCAGCGCTGAGCTCCTTGAGCTTTTCCCCTCCCACCACGTGCACGTGCCACGGCTGGGTATTGGAGTTGGACGGTGCGGATTGAGCATCCTCCAAGACCTGCTTGATGTCTTCTACCGGCATGGGTTCCGGCAGGAACGCACGGGGAGAATGGCGGTTGCGGATAAATTCGGAATACTTATTGGTTGAAGTCATGCGCGCCACCCTACACATCGGCGTATGTGTCCGCCTTAAACCAAGCGTGGCCAGCGCGGGTGAGCGGGTCTGGGGTAGGTAAAACGAAAAAATCGCCCACCTGAAAGATGGGCGAAAAATGGAGGGAATGACGGGAATCGAACCCGCGTCTTCAGCTTGGAAGGCTGAGGTATTAGCCACTATACGACATTCCCACAGCGCGCTATTGAAACGCTGCGCCATACTTTAGCGCACGCGAGGGCAAAAATGAAAATAGGGAACTAGGGTGGCGCTTGAGCCGTTGTTATAAGAGGAATGGCCCTACCAATAGAAAGCGATGATCGTAGTGGAAATTTTGCTCCTTGTGCTGGCAGTGGGCGGAGGCGCGTGGTTTATGTCTTCGCGCAACTCCCAAAAACGCCGCGAGGAACGAGAAGCGCAGCAATTGGCCGATGCACAAGCTGACGCTCGCCGGTGGATTGAACGCCTAGGCGGACAGGTGATGCAGATTTCTGGCACAGACTCTGCCTCCCAGCAGGCGATGGCCGATGCGTCCGAGCGTTTCACGGCAGCTAACTCGGCGATTTCGCGCGCCACCACCGCAAAGCAGGCGAACCTAGCGCGTGAGTCCGCCTTGGAAGGCATGCACTATGTGAATGCTGCGCGCGAGATTATGGGCATGAACCCGGGCCCAGAGCTGCCACCACTCGAGGGGCAGCGCGCCGCCGGCAAGGTGACGGAAAAGCGCACCGTGGAAGCGAATGGCCAGCAGATCACTGCTTCGCCGTACGCCTCCGCGGACACCCCGAACTACTACCCAGGCGGAACCGTGGCCGGCCGTCCGGTTCCGGCAGGTTGGTATTCCCGTCCGTGGTGGGCTGATGCATTGCAGACCGGCGTGTGGATGGTTGGCTACTCCATGATGTTTAATGCCCTATTCTCCGGTATGTCTGGCATTGGCTATTCCGCGGCCGCTGCTGAAAGCGGCGACTGGGGTGGCGGTGATGGCATGGGCGATGCTGGCGACATGGGTGGTGACGCTGGCGATGCTGGCGGCGCCGGTGACATGGGCGGTGGCGATGACGGCGGCGGCCTGTTTGATGGCCTTGGCGATGGCGATGGTGGCGGATTCTTTGATGGAATGTTTGATTTCGATTTCTAGCCGCTAGGCTGTCAAAAGTGGCCTCTGTGCTGCGTTGATTCTATTAGGTGGGGGTCCGTTTAGGAGATTTAAAACGGACACGGTACACTGTCTCAGGTATGCAACGCAGCCAAGGCAACTTGGTGGCCTACATACGGGGCGTGGCGCAGTTTGGTAGCGCACCTGCTTTGGGAGCAGGGGGTCGCAGGTTCAAATCCTGTCGCCCCGACGTATGGGGGTCTGGAAATGCCCTAATAAGGATTTCCGGACCCCCTTTAAGTTTATGTACGTAAAACAATGAAGCCAGGGAGATTCACTCGTGAAGACCACCGTAGACAAGCTGAGCGATACCCGCGTTAAGCTCACCGTCAACGTTCCGTTTGCGGAGCTGGACCAGGAAATCGATCAAGCTTACGCGGCAATCGCGCAGCAGGTTTCTATTCCAGGTTTCCGTAAGGGCAAGGCACCGCGCCAGCTTATTGACGCTCGCTTCGGCCGCGGCCCCATCCTGGAGCAGGTTGTCAACGACATGCTGCCTTCCCGCTACGAGCAGGCAGTCAAGGAAAACGATCTGAAGGTCATCGGCCAGCCGGACGTTGACATTTCCAAGATCGAGGACAAGGACTTCGTGGAGTTCACCGCCGAGGTTGATATCCGCCCTGAGTTTGAGATTCCGGACTTCTCCAAGATCTCCGTTACCGTCCCAGCCCTGAAGGCTGACGAAGAGGACGTCGACAAGGCTCTGGAGGAGCTGGCAGAGCGCTTCGGTGAGCTCAAGGACACCAAGCGCAAGATGAAGACCGGCGACTACGCCATCATCGACATCACCGCTGAAATTGACGGCGAGAAGATTGAAGACGCTTCCACCGAGGGTCTGTCTTACCGCATCGGCGACGATGATCTCATCAAGGGTCTGGACACTGCCCTGCGCGGCATGAAGACCGGTGAGGATAACGAATTCACCTCCACCATCCAGTCCGGCGAGCACAAGGACGAAGAGGCCACCATCAAGGTCCACGTCCAGCAGTCCAAGGAGCGCAAGCTGCCGGCTATGGACGATGAGTTCGCTCAGATGGCTTCTGAGTTCGACACCATGGACGAGCTGCGTGAGTCCACCAAGACCCAGGTGGAGGAGACCAAGAAGGCTGAGCAGGCAGCACAGATCCGCGATGAGGTTCTGAAGTCCGCACTGTCCGAGGTTGAATTCGAGCTGCCGCAGTCCGTAGTGGACGAGCAGGCACACTCCCAGCTGCACCAGATCCTGGGCCAGCTGGCTCACGATGAGAAGGCACTGGCTCAGCTGCTTGAGGCACAGGGCACCTCCCGCGAAGAGTTTGATAAGCAGACTCGCGAGCAGGCAGAAGAGTCCGTACGCACCCAGCTGTTCCTCGACGCTGTAGCAGAGAAGGAAGAGCCGGAAGTTTCCCAGCAGGAGCTGACCGACCACATCCTGTTCACCGCTCAGTCCTACGGCATGGACCCGAACCAGTTCATCCAGCAGCTGCAGTCCAACGGCCAGATCGCAAACCTCTTCTCTGACGTGCGCCGTGGCAAGGCACTGGCTGCCGCTATCTGCCGCACCACCGTCAAGGATGAAGAGGGCAACGACGTAGACGTTGACCAGTACTTCGGTGAAATCGAAGAAGAGGACGCTGCAGAAGCTTCCGAGGAGAAGTAATCTCCCGCTTGTAACGCGCTGCTGCCACATGTGTGGTGGCGAGCGCGCATGAAACCCCGGATTCAGGTAACTCAAGGATGAGCCTGAATCCGGGGTTTGTGTCATTGTGAACGCCCTCTAGGAGTCTTTGAGTACTTCGAAGAGGGCGTGATGTGTGTTGGCTGGGGATACCGCTAGCCGTTCTTGGCTCTAAAGGCCTCGTCGGTCAACTGCAGGAAGCGCATAACGTAATCCTTGACAAAGTCTGCGGTACGTTGATTGAGATGTCCGGACTCTTCGAAAAGGGTGGGGGATTGGCCCAGAAATACTTCGGGCTGACCAGGGAGCGGCATGTCGAAGTAGGACAGAGCGAGGCGAAGGTTCTTCTGTGAACTGTAGCCGCCCATGCGGCCTACAGAGTGGCTAATGATACCTACGGGAAGGTTCTTCCACGCCACATCTGAGTTGGGTTTAGAACCGATGTCCACTGCGTTTTTGAGGCAGGCAGGGATAGTGCGGTTGTTCTCTGGCGTAATGAAGAGGATCCCGCTCGAGTTCTTGATGGTCTCGCGAAAGGTGGTGTACTCAGCCGGAGTGGGCTTGTCCGTGACGGCGGGGTCATCGTAGTCGAAGTCATAGAGCGGCAAGTCACGGATTTCCACGATGTTTGCCTCGTAGCCTTCAGGGATCATCGTGAGCACCTCGTGTGCAATCTTGCGTGCAAATGACTCTCGGCGCAGGCTGCCGACGATAACGCTGATACGTGGGGTGGTCATGGTAAACCTTCTTTCTTAGTTGGGTGGAGGGAGACGTGGTCAAGGGAGAAAAGGCTTGCAGCCAAAGGCCGGCGGTGGGCCGGCAGCGTGGGCGGCGGTGAGGAAGCCATCTACTTTGTCTCCTTCTTCATGGCGGAAGTACAGTTCGATGAGTCCTAGAAGCCCCCCGAGGACGGCCTCTCGTGCGGCGGATGTATTCAACAGCCGCATGGCTGCGGGTTGGTTTCCTTCGCGGATGGCTTCAAACAGCGCGATGGTCTCAAGCCAGCTTCCTTGGTCCGGTCGCGGAAAAGGTTTAGAAATCCCAGTCATCATCACTCGTTTCTTCAGCAGTACCAATGACATAGGAGGAACCAGATCCGGAGAAGAAGTCATGGTTCTCATCTGCTCCGGGGGCTAGGGCCGCGAGGATTTCTGGGTTCACTTCCGTTTCTTCGGGCGGGAAATAATCCGGGTAGCCCAAATTCATGAGTGCCTTATTGGCGTTATAGCGAACGAACACGGCTACATCATCCATGAGTCCCAAAGGCTCATATAGCTCGCCGGAATAGTCCAGCTCTAGTGCATAAAGCTCTTCTAGCAAAGAAATGGTGAAATCATGCATCTCCTTCTGCCGTAGCGGGGTCGTGGATTCCAGACCGCGCTGATATTTGTAACCCGAGTAGTAGCCGTGCACTGCCTTGTCACGCAGAATGAGGCGGATCATGTCTGCCGTATTTGTCAGGGTGGCGTGGACAGAAAAGTGCAAGGGAAGATAGAAACCCGCGTAGAGAAGCAGCGAGGAAAGCAACGTCGATGACACCTTGCGTTTGAGTGGATCCGGCCCAAAATAGTGCGCGAGAACTTTCTTGGCGCGTGCCTGGAGAAGGTCGTTATTCACCGCCCAGCGGTATGCTTCATCAATTTCCTTTGTACTGCTCAGGGTAGAAAACACTGAAGAGTATGAACGGGCATGGACTGACTGCATGAAGGCGATGTTGGTATACACGGCCTCCTCGTGTTCGGTGCGGGCATCTTGAATCTGACAGATTTCACCCACGGTGGCCTGGACAGTATCCAGGGTGGTGAGTCCCGTGAACACCCGCATGGTGAGGTTGCGTTCCTCGGGTGTCATCTTCTGCCACGCCGGGAGATCATTAGAAAGCGGGACCTTCTCTGGCAACCAAAAGTTGGCGGTTAGACGGTTCCACACTTCAAGATCCTTGTCATCGCTCACCCGGTTCCAATTGATGGCGCGGATGCGGGCTGAAGGATCATGCCGGTAGCTCGGCGGAGTAACTGAAATGCTGGTTAGTTCAGCACTATTCGATGTTGATGACATAGCTTCTTTCTTTCTGAGTGAATGGTTGTGGACAAGGGGAGGACCGTGCTCCTACAAAGCACAGGAGACGCAGCCTTCGACCTCGGTTCCTTGGAGCGCGGATTGGCGTAAACGGATGTAGTAGAGGGTCTTGATTCCGGCTTTCCAGGCATAGATTTGTGCCTTGTTGATGTCCCGCGTGGTGGTATCAGCGGTAAAGAACAAGGTCAGGGAAAGCCCTTGGTCCACGTGTTGGGTGGCCATGGCGTAGGTGTCGATGATTTTTTCGTATCCCACGGCGTAGGAGTCATCGAAATACTCCAGGTTGTCGTTGGTCATTTCCGGCGCGGGGTAGTACACGCGCCCCAAGCGGCCTTCCTTGCGTATTTCAATTTTGGAGGCAATTGGGTGGATGGACGCGGTGGAGTCATTGATGTAGGAAATTGATCCAGTGGGTGGAACTGCCTGCAAGTAGGCGTTGTAGATGCCGTCTTGCATCACTTGATTCTTGAGCCGTAGCCAATCCTCGCGTTGAGGGATCTGCACGCCTGCTTCGTGGAAGAGCTGTTTTACGTGTTCAGTGGCTGGCGCCCAGTCTTGGTCGATGTATTTGTCAAAGTAGGCGCCAGTGGCATAGGTGGATTCTTCGAAGCCTGTGAATCGTTGACCTTTTTCAACCGCGAGTGCATGGGATGCGCGGAGCGCATGGTAGGTCACCGTGAGGAAGTAGATATTTGTAAAGTCCAGTGCCTCGGCGCAGCCATAAGGAATACGCTGTGAAGCAAGGAAGCCGTGGAGATTCATTTGGCCCAGACCAATGGCATGCATGGAAGCATTTCCGTGAGCGATGGAGGGAACAGCTTCGATATTCGTCAGGTCTGAAACCTTCGTGAGGGCACGCACTGCGGTTTCGACGGTCTCCCCGAAGTCCGGCGATTCAAAAGCCTTCGCAATGTTGAGCGAACCTAGATTGCAGGAAATATCCTGGCCAACGGTGGTGTAGTCACCCGAAGCTCCGTAGGTCGATGGCGTGTTGACCTGGAGGATTTCGCTACACAGGTTGGACATATTGATATGTCCTTTGAGGGGATTAGCGCGGTTGACCGTATCCTCAAAGAGGATGTAGGGGTATCCGGATTCAAACTGAAGCTCAGCCAGCGTGGTGAAAAACTCGCGGGCCTTAATGGTCGTGTGAGAGATTCGCGGATTGGCAACCAGCTCGTCGTAGTACTCGGTGATGGACATGTCAGACATGGCTACGCCGTACTCGCGAGCGATGTCATACGGGCTAAAAAGATGCATATCCTTGTTCTCTTTGGCCAGACGGAAGGTTATATCTGGAATAATAACCCCCAGCGAAAGAGTCTTGATACGGACTTTCTCATCGGCATTTTCCCGCTTGGTATCCAGGAAGCGAAGAATATCTGGATGGTGCGCATGCAGGTAGACGGCTCCAGCGCCCTGCCGGGAGCCCAATTGGTTGGCATAGCTGAAGCTATCTTCGAGAATCTTCATGACTGGGACTACGCCGGAAGCCTGGTTCTCAATCTTTTTGATCGGGGCTCCGGATTCGCGCAGATTGCTCAGCAACAGGGCCACTCCACCACCGCGCTTTGATAGTTGCAGTGCAGAGTTCACGCAGCGGCCAATGCTCTCCAAATTGTCTTCGATTCGCAGGAGGAAGCAGGAGACCATTTCGCCGCGCTGGGCTTTGCCTGCGTTGAGAAAAGTAGGGGTGGCGGGCTGGAAGCGTCCGGTCATGATGTCATCCACCAGCTTTTCTGCGAGCTCTTCGTCGCCCTGTGCAAGGTATAAAGCTGTGGTGGCGACGCGTTCTTCGTAGCCTTCTAGGAATCGGGAGCCATCAAAGGTTTTCAGTGCATATGAAGTGAAGAACTTAAATGCGCCGAGGAAGGTGCGGAACTGATGCTTAACTCGATGTGCTCTGTCGTACATGGCGCACAGAAAGGCGTCATCATAAAGCTCAAGGAAATCCCGCTCGTAGTACTCGTTATCAACCAACCATTCCAAGCGTTGCTTGGTGGAATCGAACTGATGCATGCGGGGAGCGACATGGTGCGTGACATAGTCTTGTGCTGCCTGAATGTCCTTGTCAAACTGGATTTTTCCAGAAGCGTCGAACAAGTTCAGCTGCGCGTTGAGTGCGTGGTAGCTCTTGCGCTTGCCGACACCGCCGGCATTGTCTGCTGAAGCGGTGCGGGGCGTAGCGCCAATAGTCTGTGTGGGGGTGGCATCAAGAGGCCACATTGTGTTTTCCAATCTGTGTGATGCGGATGTGTTCTTCATCTTGTGGGGGATTAATGGGGTGTCATCGTTAGCTGCTTTTGCTGCTCCCAAAACTTCTGAAGGCCCTGCTTTACGGCGGCGATGTCCTTCTGGGTGCCGAGAAGCTCGAAGTGATACAGCTCCGGTACGTGGCACTTGGCGGAAATGATGCGTCCGGCGACGCAGTAAGCACTTCCGAAGTTGGTATTCCCTGAGGTAATAACGCCCCGGATAAAGGAGCGGTTGATTGGGTCATTGAGGAAGTCGATGACCTGTTTGGGGACTGCGCGTTTGAGCGAGCCGCCGCCGTAGGTGGGAACGATGAGTACGTACGGGTGTGAAACCTGGATCATCCCGGTTTTCTTGGGGCGCAGTGGAATGCGCACCGCGGGTCTATCTAAGCGTTCGACGAATCTTTTCGTGTTCTCTGAAACGCTGGAAAAGTACACCAAATCTGGTGAGTCTGACATGGCAATCCTGCTCATCCTGGCCTTAGCCATAAGTGGGGTAGGTGATATTCGAAAAGACTAACTACGCAATGCCGTAGTTGCAACTACGGTCTAACGTAGTTTTGAAAAGGGCAGGTGAGAGCAGGATTAATGCAAAGGGGAATGTCTAAAGGTTGTGGTGTGCTACAAACACTGCGTCGGTAGCTGGGCGTCCAAGTACTACCCACTGAGTACCGCCGGCCACCTGTATTTCGAGAGAATCTGAAAAGGGCGCTCCCTCGCGCGTGCTAAGAACAGCCCCAGTGACAATGCCGCGCTCTTCAAGGAACTTCAGCAGTTGTGGGTCGGAATCAGAAATGCGTTCCACGGTCACCTGCGATTGTGCACCGCTGTCGGTGAGGCGATGCGCACTGGGGATGGTGATCTGTCCATCAACCGTAGGGATAGGATCGCCGTGCGGATCCCTAGTGGGGTAATCAAGGAACTTATCCACACGTTCTATGAGCATGTCAGACACCGCGTGTTCGAGATTTTCGGCTTCATTATGGACTTCGTCCCAGGTGTAGCCCAATGCTTGAACCAAAAAAGACTCAAGCAATCGGTGACGGCGCACCATGACCAATGCGTACTGCCTGCCAAGTTCGGTTAACTCCACAGCGCCATAGGGCGTGTGTGACACGAGCCCTTGCTTCGCCATTTTGCGCACTGCATCGGAAACCGAGGAGAGCTTGAGTCCCAGCTGTTTCGCTATAAGCGTGGCGGTAACGGGCTCGGATGACCATTCCTTTAGCCCCCAGATAGCTTTCAAATAGTTCTGGGTACTGGTGGACAGCTCGGAAACAGACATGAGTAAATGTTAACCCAGCTTCCGTGTGCGCCTTTGGCGCTGTGGCACAACGCTCATAGCGAACAGAGGCCAAGTTTGAGAGGAATGCCGGTAAGGTGGGGCCAGTTAAAGCATTCTTCACTTGAAGGAGAACCACTAATGTCTGAGAAGATTTCAATGAACTCGTCGTCTACGGGTATGAATCTGAGCGATAGCGTGTACGAGCGCCTGTTGCGCGAGCGCATTATCTTCCTGGGAACCCAGGTCGATGATGAGATTGCGAACAAGCTGTGCGCCCAGATCCTCCTGCTGTCCGCCGAGGACCCCACTCGCGACATTTCGCTCTACATCAACTCCCCGGGTGGCTCTGTCACTGCGGGCATGGCTATTTATGACACCATGAAGTACTCGCCGTGCGATATTGCCACCTACGGTATGGGCCTGGCTGCTTCCATGGGCCAGTTCCTGCTTTCCGGCGGTACCAAGGGCAAGCGCTACGCGCTGCCGCACGCACGCATCATGATGCACCAGCCTTCTGCCGGAGTTGGCGGTACCGCTGCGGATATCGCCATCCAGGCTGAGCAATTTGCTCAGACCAAGCGCGAGATGGCCGAGCTCATTGCCGAGCACACCGGCCAGACCTTTGAGCAGATCACCAAGGACTCCGACCGTGACCGTTGGATGACCGCCCAGCAGGCCAAGGACTACGGCATTGTTGACCACGTCATTGAGTCCGTTAACGGCCCGCTGAGCAACTAGGGAATAAGGAGAAAATCACTATGAATCAGTCCCAGATGCCAAGTTCCCGCTACGTTCTGCCGTCCTTCATTGAGCAGTCCGCACAGGGCACTAAGGAAACCAACCCATATTCCAAGCTTTTTGAAGAGCGCATTATCTTCTTGGGTACCCAGGTGGATGATACTTCCGCTAATGACATCATGGCCCAGCTGCTGGTTCTGGAGAGCCAGGACCCAGACCGCGATATCACCATGTACATCAACTCGCCCGGTGGTTCCTTCACCGCGTTGATGGCTATCTATGACACCATGCGCTACGTTCGTCCCGATGTGCAGACCGTGTGCCTGGGTCAGGCTGCTTCCGCCGCCGCTGTGCTCTTGGCTGCGGGTGCGCCGGGTAAGCGTGCCGCGCTACCTAACTCCCGCGTGCTCATTCACCAGCCGGCAACTCAGGGTACTCAGGGTCAGGTTTCTGATCTGGAGATTCAGGCCGCCGAGATTGAGCGCATGCGCAAGCTGATGGAAACCACCCTGTCTGAGCACACCGGTCGTACCGCTGAGCAGATCCGCATTGATACGGATCGCGATAAGATTCTGACCGCTCAGGAAGCCGTTGAATATGGCATCATCGATACGGTCTTTGATTACCGCAAGCTCAACGCTTAATTTGGAATAACTCATTCTAGGTAGCCCCTGCCGCTCAACCGAATTCCGGTTGTGAGGCAGGGGCTTTCAGCATTGTAGGGCAGGGAAGGGGCAATGCCCGGTAATTCTTGCTGCACCCGAATGGGGTAAGTCTCTCTGCGCAATATCTGCAGGTCGTTAGGTTTATTTCTATCGTGCGACACTAAACTTATAATGACTGATTTGTGATTTAGGCCTCCAAGTGGTCAGATATTTTTATGGAGAAACACACATCTGACGCGGTGGCCCAGGCTGCTACGCCCACGCCGCAGAGCGGCGAGCGTACATTCTTTGGCCACCCATGGGGCTTGGCCAACCTCTTTGGCGTGGAAATGTGGGAGCGATTTAGCTTCTATGGCATGCAAGCTCTTGTCTTGCTTTACATGTATTACTCCACTACCGATGGTGGTCTCGGCCTCGACCGAGCGGATGCGACGTCTATTGTGGGAGCCTACGGTGGCTTGGTCTACATGGCCTGCTTATTGGCTTCTCTTGTTGCTGACCGTGTCTTGGGTGCAGAACGCACACTGTTTTACTCGGCCAGCATGGTGATGCTTGGCCACATTGCTTTGGCATTTGTTCCCGAAATAACTGGTTTGGCTATTGGCCTCGTCCTTATTGCCATCGGCTCCGGCGGTGTTAAGACCACCGCGCAGGTCGTGCTTGGTGCTATGTACAGTCGCGATGACCCGCGCCGCGATGGTGGCTTCTCCATCTTCTATATGGGCGTTAATATCGGCGCGCTTGTTGGTCCGCTGCTCACCACCGCGCTGTGGGGCTGGCAGGGTTTCCATTGGGGTTTCGGTATTGCAGCAATTGGCATGGCGCTCGGCCTGATCCAGTATTCGCTCATGCGCAAGACCACCATTAAGGATGCGGGGCACGAGGTTCCAAACCCGGCTAGCCGGAAGCAATTGCTCATGGGTGTGGTGGTAGTTGCAGCCATCATCGTGGTTATGGTGGTGGCATTGGCTACCGGCGCTATTCAGGTTGATTGGCTGTCCAATATTGTCACCACGGTTGCTCTGGTTGCAGCAATCTATCTGTGGGCACAGATGTATACCTCGAAGTTGGTGACCCGGGAGGAAAAGAACCGCCTGTTGGGGTTTATTCCGATGTTTATTTCCGGTGTTTTGTTCTTCGGAATCTTCCAGCAGCAGTTTACGGTGATGACGATTTATTCGGATGTGCGCCTGGACCGCCACATGTTTGGCTGGGAAATCCCGCCATCACTGGTACAGTCCATTAACCCGATCTTTATTGTTATTTTCTCCGCTGTCTTCGCAACGATGTGGACGAAGCTAGGGGATAGGCAGTGGTCCACCCCAGTAAAGTTCGGCGTAGCCAATATCGTCATCGGCATCTCCTTGTTCTTCTTCCTTCCTTTCTCGGGTGCGGAAGCGAACTCCACCCCGATGTTTGTCATCGTTTTCATCCTCTTCCTTTTCACCATGGCGGAGCTCCTTCTTTCGCCGGTGGGCAATGCGCTTGCCACCAAGGTGGCGCCGGTGGCATTCCCGTCCCGCATGATGGCGGTGTGGATGATGGCGGTGGCTATGGGTACCTCGCTGGCCGGCTCCTTGGCTAGCTTCTATAACCCGGATGATGCAGGCGCGGAGAATACCTTCTTCATCTCCCTTGGTGTTGTATCCATCGTGTTGGGTGCCATCCTGCTTGTTCTAAGCCGCTGGGTGGTAAAGAAGTTCTCTACCTTCCGCTAGGTGCTGTAAAACACCCTTAAATGGGAGGTATGTCGGCGTGATGTTGACATACCTCCCTAAGTGGTTTTTATCACTCGGGTTAAACAGGGAAGGTGGGGGAACATAGACGGCATGAGCTGGGGAAGTTGTGTCCCGCTGGGCTTCTTTTGGGCTCGATTCTGAGCCCCAGCAGGTTAACAAAAGGTTAACCAAAGGGAATATTAAAGAAAAGCAATTGTCTGTGGTTGGGTGCAGGAGTACTCTGCATTTCGTCCGCGACGCGTGAAGGCGCCGCAGGTGCGTACCGTGTTCATCTTTTCTTTCCAAGGGGCCAACGCTGTGACAGCGACTCTGATTATCCTCGGCATTGTGGTGGTTACCGCCCTTGCCTTTGACTTTACGAACGGATTTCATGACACTGCCAACGCGATGGCTACGTCCATTGCCACCGGTGCTTTGAAGCCTTTTACTGCGGTGGCCATCTCCGCAGTGCTTAACCTTGTGGGTGCCTTCCTCTCGGTCAATGTTGCTGCGACCGTGGCAAAGGGCATCGTTAACCTTGATTCCTACGACCTATCTGGCGCCGCCGCTGACACCGACGGCCAAGCGCTGCTGATGGTCGTCTTTACTGGCCTTATCGGCGGTATTATCTGGAACCTGTTCACCTGGTTGCTGGGTATGCCGTCCAGTTCCTCCCACGCCCTGTTCGGTGGCCTCATCGGTGCCGCCTTCGCTGCGATGGGCTCGACTGGCGTGGAGTGGTCTTCCATTGCCGGCAAGATCATTATCCCGGCCGTTGCCTCGCCTATCATTGCGGCGCTGGTTTCGGCGTGTGCCACGTTCCTTATCTACTGGGTAACCAACACCATCCCGAATAAGGCTAAGAACGAGCACTTCCGCCACGGTCAGATCGTCACCGCCTGCCTGGTGTCCCTGGCGCACGGCGCTGGCGATGCGCAGAAGACCATGGGCGTTATCTTCCTGGCACTGGTTGCCTCTGGGCATGCGGTTGCCGACGCCCGAATTCCAACCTGGGTTATCGTTTCTTGTGCTGTGGCTATCGCGGCCGGCACTCTGTCCGGCGGCTGGCGCGTTATCCGCACCCTGGGCAAGGGGCTGGTGGAGATTGAGTCCCCGCAGGGTATGGCCGCTGAAGCTACTTCTGCAGCCATCATCCTCACTTCTGCTACCGGTGGTATGGCACTGTCCACCACCCACGTGTCCACCGGTTCCATCCTGGGTACCGGCCTGGGTCGCCGTGGTGCCGAGGTTCGCTGGGGTGTTGCCATGCGCATGGTGTCCGCGTGGCTCATCACCCTGCCGTGCGCAGCGTTCGTGGGCTTTGCTACCTGGTGGTTAGCGTATGGCGTCTCCTCCTTCACTAACGTGGCAACCGGTGCCATCGTGGACTTCGTCTTGCTGCTGGCAATGGCCGCGCTCATTGTCATCCGTTCCCGCATGAACCCGGTGGATGCTTCCAACGTCAACAACGACTGGGATCCAAACTCCGAGTCCGTGGATTCCTCCATGGGTGCGGGCTCTGACGGCAAGGAGCCAGTTGCTGCCGGCGCCGCACCAGTGTCCGCTACCAATGCGGAGGATGCCTCCGCGCCGTCTACTGCTCAAGAGGAGCGCTAAACCATGACTGCTGCAGAAATCTTCGAGTCCCTCATTCACGTTGCAGGCTTGGCCCTGGTCTTCGGCGCTGGCATTCCGCTCCTTTTCTCCTTGGGTATGCGGTGCATGACCGGTGACCCCATTCGTGATGACAATGGCGTTGTCGTAGGTGATACTCCGGCAAGCACGCAGATGAAGGTGCTTGGCTGGACTGTCTATGCGGTGCTGGCCGTAGTTATCCTCGTGGCCATCATGTGGATTGCCCGCGAGACGCTGGACCACTACTTTGGCTTCGCGCCGTTTGGTGACCTCTAAGTCACTGCCCTTCCTTGGGGGTAAACCTCTCATGTGGCGCGCGGCACACTTTTCGTAAGTTAGCAAAAGGTTAACTTAAAGCGACTAAAGGGTTGCTTAGTGGAGATGTGCCGCGTATATTCTTCTCTATCAAACAGAGAGAAAGCCACATGGAGGTGTGAGAAATGAACAAGATGCGTACTTTGATGGACGGCATCGCTGATGTGTTCAAGGGCTCCACCACTGGAACCGGCCTGGATACAGTTTCAGAAGCTCCGGTTCGTGCTTTGGTGGCAGAAACCCTGCTTGACGTTGATAAGACCCCTGCTACTACCAAGGACGTAGCAGAGGCACTAGAAACCGTCACCGGTCATGCTCCGGATGAACACGAGATGCTCGATGCAGAACTTTTCCTGCTCGACTTCGACTGGCTGCAGTAAGCAGCAACTGAATGAAATCCCCACGAAGCCCCTTGCCGCACATTGTGTAGCAGGGGCTTTGTGCTGCGTGGGGTACACGGGGGCGTCGGCAAGCGCGGCTAATCGCGTGGCGGCAGGATGGCCTCAGGGGTCTCGGGCAGAAGCTGGCCGCCATCGATAATTAGTGTTTGGCCGGTGATGTAGCCTGCCTCTTCCGAAGCTAGGAAGGCTGCTGCAGCGCCAATATCGCGCGGGGTGCCCAGGCGGTGTAGCGGTACCGACCGCGTCATTTGATCGAGGTATTCCTGGCCTTGGGACGCGAGGCCCTCGGTGAGGATATTGCCTGGGAGGACGCCGTTGATGGTGACGCCATCGCGGGCCACTTCGAGCGCGGCTGAACGCATAAAACCCTGCTGGGCGGCCTTGGAGGCGCCGTAGTGGGCCCAGCCCGGAAAGCCCGTGTGTGAGCCGGTGATAGATGTGGTGATGACGATGCGCCCATAGCGGCGTTGCTTGAGGTAGGGGAGTGCTTCCTGGACGACCTTGAAGGTGCCGTGGGTGTTGATGGCAAACACCGCCTCCCACTTATCATCGGTCATCTCTGCCAGCGGGCAGTTGGGAAAGACGCCGGCATTGGAGCACACAATGTCGAATCCGCCGTGCTCGGCAGTGACCTGGCGATACATGTCCCTAACCGAAGCGCGGTCGGTGACGTCCACGCGAATGGCACTGGCACCCAACTCCTTAGCGGTAGTGGCGGCGTGGTCTAGGTCGATATCGGCGATGGCAACGGTGGCGCCGGCCTCACGCAGCGAGGCGACGATGCCGCGGCCAATGCCGGAGGCGCCGCCGGTGACGATGGCTACCCGGCCTGTGAGATCGAACATGATGCTCCTGTTCCTAAAAGGGGTGGGATGAGGGTGATTTCACCTTCTAGTTTAGGCCGCAAGAGCAAGAAAGGCCTGGGAATTTCGCCACGCGGGAAGGAATGAATGAAGGGCCTGTCGGGTTGATTTACTAAGGTAGAAACAGATGAAGATGAAGCCGCTCGGAAGGGTAGAATCGTCCTTCCAACTGTGGATAGCGGTACGAAAAGCGAGTGTGAAAGAACTTAATGGCACGTATGCAAGAAAGCGCTGACCTGCTCAAGTGTTCCTTTTGTGGCAAGAGTCAGAAGCAGGTGAAAAAGCTCATCGCCGGCGGCGGTGTCTACATCTGCGATGAGTGCATCGAGCTATGCAATGAGATCATCGAAGAGGAACTGGGCCAAGAGCAGGCGCAAGAATCCTCCGATGCAGAGGTGCGCCTGCCTCGGCCCTCGCAGATTTCTGCCTTCCTAGATAAGTACGTCATCGGCCAAGACAAGGCCAAGCGTGTGCTGTCTGTGGCGGTCTATAACCACTACAAGCGCATCAAGGCCGAAGAGTCGGCGGCGTTGGAGGCCCGCCGCAAGAAGGCCGAGGGCGATGAGGTGGAGATCTCTAAGTCCAATATCTTGATGTTGGGGCCTACTGGTTCCGGTAAGACCTACCTGGCGCAGACCTTGGCCCGGCTTCTCGATGTCCCCTTTGCCATCGCCGATGCCACCAGCCTCACTGAGGCCGGCTACGTGGGTGAAGACGTGGAAAATATCCTGTTGAAGCTGCTGCAGGCCGCGGATTTTGACGTGGAGCGTGCCCAGCGCGGCATCATCTACGTCGATGAGGTGGACAAGATTTCGCGCAAGTCCGAGAACCCGTCCATTACCCGCGACGTATCTGGTGAGGGCGTGCAGCAGGCGCTGCTGAAGATCCTAGAAGGTACCGTGGCGGCCATCCCGCCGCAAGGTGGCCGCAAGCACCCGAATCAGGAGTTTATCCAGCTGGATACCTCCAATATCTTGTTCATTGTTGCCGGCGCATTCGCGGGCCTGGATCAGGTCATTGCGGATCGCGTGGGCAGGAAGGGCGTGGGTTTCGGCGCCAACTTGGATACCAAGGACGAGCGCGAAAAGGTTGACCTCTTCTCCCAGGTACGCCCCGAGGATCTGGTGAAGTTTGGCCTTATTCCAGAGTTCATCGGCCGCCTGCCTGTCGTGGCCACGGTGGATAACCTGGACCGCGAATCTTTGGTCAAGGTGCTCACCGAGCCAAAGAACTCCCTGGTTAAGCAGTACAGCCGCCTCTTTGAGATGGATGACTGCGAATTGGACATCGAGCCTGCGGCATTGGACGCCATCGCGGAGCTAGCCTTGGAGCGCAAGACGGGTGCGCGTGGCCTGCGCGCTATCATGGAAGAGCTTTTGGTCCCGGTCATGTACGATCTGCCGGACCGCGAGGATATTGCCACGGTGCACATTACGTCGGAGTGCGTGACCGAGGGCGCGGAGCCGCAGTTTAGCTACAAGGACGAGGCAAAGGAATCCGCTTAAGCCGGCGCTATTACTCCTCGTTGTAGATATCCTGCGGGGAGGCCTCGTCGCCTTCCTTGGTATCGAACGAGGACGAGGTGAGGTAGGACTCGTGGCCTGAGCCCGGAATATTGGCGGTCAAAAAAGCCAGCACAGCATCGACGGTGAGCCTATGCATGCCGTCGATATTTTCTTGGGTATTGAAGTTCACGCCCAGCATGTTTTCCACCATCACCTGATTGGTCACGCGGTAAACCGTCAACGAGGAAATCAGGGTGAAGATGTCATTGGCGGAAATGCCCGGGCGGAAGGCGCCGGCGTCTTGGCCCAAGAGCAGCAAGCGGTCAAGGTGGAGGGCCACCCCGGCGACGTCGGCAATAGCCTGCTGTGCCGGGTCCACAATCTGCTGGTTACTTTCCCATACCAGCATGCGGATGGCGTCCGGGTTGGCTACGCGCTCGCGGAAGAGCCAATCTACCAACTTGCGCACGCCTTCGACCGGAACTGCGGTATCGATTTCCAGGGCATCCTCAGGCGGATTGAGGCGCTGCGCGGCGGTGCTCAGCGCACGCAGGTACAAGCCCTTCTTATCGCCAAAGTGGTAGTGAATCATGCGCTTGGACATGCCGGATTCTTGGGCGATGGTTTCTAGCTTGGTTTCTGTAAAGCCGAAACGGGAAAACTGCTTGATCGCAACGTCCACCACGGAGTCAATGCTGACGGATTCCGCGTGGGCAGCGTGAGGAGAATCCGCCTGGTCTGCAGCCTGCAGTGGGTCAGTATTCTCTGTGCTCATTGCATAAGTCCTTAATCCTTGCGGCGCGGCGGTGGCGCGGTGAACTGATGTCTAATAGTGCGGGAGTAGGCAATCCCTCTGCATTCTGGGTGTGCAGCGTGGGGGAGTGTCCCGCATTTCCTTGTCCTATCATGCCCGATTAATCACCCCGTGCGGGAGTATCTGGCTCATTGGGGGCGCTAATTTGGAGGTAAATGGGGGTAATTTAACGCAAGTGTCCTAGATTTTCCCTCCAAAAGAGGGGGCCAGATTCACAGCGCGGAGGCGGGCGGTGGGGCTAAGCTCGGGGATGGATCACATTGTCGCAGCCCTTATTGAGGAGGCTTTACATCATGACTCAGCCCGTCAAGATCACTGTCACCGGCGCCGCCGGCAACATCGCGTATTCGCTGCTGTGGCGTATCGCTGCCGGCGATGTGTACGGAAAAGACACCCCGGTAGACCTAGCATTGCTGGAAATTCCCGCTGCGGTGGAAAAGGCCCAAGGCGTAGCCATGGAGCTCAATGACTCCGCCCTGCCGTTGGTTAACTCCATTACGGTTACTGATGATCTCAAGGAAGCCTTCGAAAACACCTCCGCCGCCTTTCTTGTAGGTGCTCGCCCGCGCAGCAAGGGAATGGAGCGCGCCGACCTGCTGGAGGCCAATGGCGCCATCTTCACCAAGCAGGGCAAGGCCATTAATGACTACGCCGCGCGCGATGTCCGAGTGCTAGTTGTGGGCAACCCGGCTAATACCAATGCCCTCATCGCGGCGAATAATGCCCCGGATTTGGATGATTCCCAGTTCACTGCCCTCATGCGCCTGGACCACAACCGCACCCTGAGCCAGCTAGCGCTGAAGACCGGAAAGTCCACCGCCGATTTCACCAAGGTGGCGGTCTGGGGCAACCATTCTGCTAGCCAGTTCCCGGATATCACCTACTCCAACGCCGAGGTGGACCAGGACTGGTACCGCGAGGAGATGATCCCCAAGGTGGCCAAGCGCGGTGCGGAGATTATTGAGGTACGCGGCAGCTCCTCGGCCGCTTCAGCGGCGTCGGCAGCCGTGGACCACATGCATGATTGGATTCATGGCACCGAGGACTGGCGCACTGCGGCGGTGCCATCGGACGGATCCTACGGCGTCGACAAGGGTCTTATCTGCGGATTCCCCACAGTCAGCCGCAATGGCCAGTGGGAGATCGTGCAGGGGCTGGAGCTCACTGAATTCCAAAAGGAGCGCATCGAGGCCTCCGTGGCCGAGCTGCGTGAGGAGCGCAAGGCCGTGGCGGACCTGCTTTAGAACCTGCTCGGTGCGCACCTCTTACTCGGTGCGCACCCTGCCTGGCTGAGCCGGTTGACGTGCAAGGTAGAATCGGCCAGGTGACTGAGCAAAATAATGAGCAATTAGTTGGTACCAACCGTGCCGATGCGCTGCCCAAGTCGTGGGAGCCGCAGGCCGTAGAGAAGGACCTCTATGAGGGCTGGGTAGAAAAGGGCTACTTCACTCCGGATGCGAATTCGGAGGCCGAGCCTTATTCCATCGTGCTGCCGCCGCCAAATGTGACCGGCCAGCTGCACATGGGCCACGCCCTGGACCACACGCTGATTGATTCCATTATCCGCCGCAAGCGCATGCAGGGCTACGCCACCCTGTGGCTGCCCGGCGCCGATCACGCCGGCATTGCCACCCAGACCAAGGTCGAGGCCAAGCTCAAGGAGACCGAGGGCAAAAAGCGCTGGGACTATGAGCGCGAAGAATTCATTGGCAAGGTCTGGGAGTGGAAGGAGCAGTACGGCGGCGCCATCCAGAACCAGATGCGCGCCATCGGTGACTCCGTGGACTGGTCCCGCGAGCGCTTCACCTTGGATGATGGCCTCTCCCGCGCCGTCCAGACCATCTTTAAGAACCTCTACGATGAGGGCATGATCTACCAGGCCAACCGCCTGGTGAACTGGTCGCCGGTGCTAGAGACCGCCGTCTCCGATATCGAGGTCGTGTACAAGGACGTCGAGGGCGAGCTGGTGTCCATCCGCTATGGCTCGCTCAATGACGATGAACCGCACCTCATCGTGGCCACCACCCGTGTAGAAACCATGCTGGGCGACGTCGCTATTGCCGTACACCCAGACGATGAGCGCTACGCCGACTTGGTGGGCAAGGAGCTGCCGCACCCGTTCCGCGATGACCTGAAGCTTAAGATCATCGCCGATGACTACGTGGACATGGAATTCGGTACCGGCGCGGTGAAGATCACCCCGGCGCACGACCCGAATGACTACGCAATGGGCACCCGCCACAACCTGGAGATGCCCACGGTCATCGATACCACCGGCCACATTGCCAATACCGGCACCCGCTTCGACGGCCTGTCCCGCGAGGAAGCCCGCGTGGAGATCCGGGAGGCGCTGCGCGAGCAGGGCCGCATTGTTAAGGAAATCCGTCCGTACGTCCACTCCGTGGGCCACTCGGAGCGCTCCGGCGAGCCTATCGAGCCGCGCCTGTCCCTGCAGTGGTTTGTGGACGTAGCCAAGATGGCCAAGGCCTCTGGCGACGCCGTGCGTGAGGGCGATACCACCCTGCACCCGCAGTCGCTCGAGCCGCGCTACTTCGAGTGGGTCGATGACATGCACGATTGGTGCATCTCCCGCCAGCTGTGGTGGGGCCACCGCATTCCTATCTGGTATGGGCCAGAAGGCGAGGACGGCCAGCGAGACATCGTCTGTGTCGGTCCTGATGAGGAGCCGCCGGCAGGATACGAGCAGGACCCGGACGTGCTGGATACCTGGTTCTCCTCCGCGCTGTGGCCATTTTCCACCCTGGGCTGGCCAGAAAAGACCCCGGATCTGGAGAAGTTCTATCCCACCAACGTGCTGGTCACCGCCTATGACATCTTGTTCTTCTGGGTGGCCCGCATGATGATGTTCGGCACCTTTGCCGGCACCCACACCCCGGAGCTTTTGGGCGAGGGCACCGATGGCCGCCCGCAGGTTCCGTTCAAGGACCTGTACCTGCACGGCCTGGTCCGCGATGAGCAGGGCCGCAAGATGTCCAAGTCCTTGGGCAACGGCATTGACCCGATGGATTGGGTGCGCGATTATGGTGCGGATGCGCTGCGCTTCACCCTTGCCCGCGGCGCCAACCCTGGCGTGGACCTGCCGCTGGGCTCCGATGCCGCCGCGGCCGCCCGCAACTTTGCCACCAAGCTTTTTAACGCCACCAAGTTCGCGCTCATGAACGGCGCTGGAGTGGCCACGCTGCCGAACCGCGCGGAGCTTAGCGACGCCGACCGGTGGATCCTTGACCGTGCCGAAGAAGTCCGCGCCAAGGTGGATGCCTACCTGGATGATTACCAGTTTGCTAAGGCCAACGAGCTGCTCTACCACTTCACCTGGGACGAGCTGTGTGACTGGTACCTGGAGATTGCCAAGACCCAGATCCCGCGCGATGGCGTAAGCGAGCAGGGCCGCAATACCCAGATCGTGTTGGGCCGCGTGCTCGACGTCGTCCTGCGCCTGCTGCACCCGACCATGCCTTTCGTCACCGAGGTGCTCTGGAAGGCGCTGACCGGCGGCGAGTCCATCGTCGTTGCACCGTGGCCTACCGTTGCCGATACCAATGGTGGCGCCACCAAGGATGAGGTGGCCGCCCGCCGCATCGAGGACGCCGATAAACTCATCACCGAGCTGCGCCGCTTCCGCTCCGACCAGGGCGTAAAGCCTTCCCAGAAGGTGCCGGGACGCCTCGACTTCGCCGCGGCGGATCTCGCCGGCCAAGAGGAACTGGTGCGCAACCTGGCCAATACCACCGCCCCGGGCGAGGATTTCGATCCTTCCGCCTCCATCGAGGTGCGCCTTTCCCAGACCACCGTGGAGGTCACCCTGGATACCCACGGCGCGGTGGACGTAGAAGCCGAACGCAAACGTCTGGAGAAGGACCTGGCCAAGGCCAATAAGGAACTGGAGCAGACCGGCAAGAAGCTGGGCAACGAGAACTTCTTGTCCAAGGCACCGGAAGAAGTGGTCAATAAGATTAAGGAGCGCCAGCAGGTCGCCCGCGAAGAGGTCGAGCGCATCACCAGCCGTTTGGAGGGGCTGAAGTAGTGGCGGACAAGGACAAGGAGACAGAGGACTTCGAAATCGTCGATGCCCTAAAAGAAGGAACCGACGGTGGCCCGGTGGAAATCACCGAGTCCGGCCTGACGCTCAACTTGGGCATGGGCAGCGAGGACGAGTACAACGAGGCCGCACCACAAGAGGTGTCGGCCGAAGAGCTGCGCGCCCTCGCGGAGGTAGAAGAAGAGCTCAACGAACGCTGGCCGGAGACCAAGATCGAGCCTTCGCTTGATCGCATCGAGATGCTCATGGATCTGCTCGGCCATCCTGAGCGTTCCTTCGACGTCATCCACATTGCCGGCACCAACGGCAAGTCCTCTACCGCGCGCATGGTGGATTCGCTCCTGCGCGCCTTCCACCGCCGCGTCGGCCTTGTCACCAGCCCGCACCTGCAGCGCGTTACGGAGCGCATCGGCATCGATGGCCAGCCCATCCACCCGCGCGATTATGTGCGCATCTGGCACGAGATCAAGCCCTTTGTGGAGATGGTCGATGCCCAGTCGGACGTCCCCATGTCCAAGTTCGAGGTCCTCGTCGGCTTGTCCTATGCCGCGTTTGCCGACGCCCCCGTGGACGTCGCCGTTGTTGAAGTCGGCCTCGGCGGCCGGTGGGATGCCACCAACGTGGTCAACGCGGACGTCTCCGTCATTACCCCGGTGGGCTTGGACCACACGGACTACTTGGGCGATACTCTCGCAGAGATTGCCGGTGAAAAGGCCGGCATTATCAAGCCGCGCGAGGATGCCGATGATCCGCTGACTCCAAACGAAAACATTGTGGTCATCGCGGAACAGGATCCGGAAGCAATGCGGGTTATCCTGCAGCAGGCCGTGGACGTCGAGGCGGGCGTCGCCCGCTCCGGCTCCGAATTTGCCGCCCTCGAGTCCCGCATCGCCGTCGGCGGTCAACAGGTCAACATCCAGGGCCTTGGCGGCCTGTACGAGGACATTTTCCTGCCCCTGCATGGCGAGCACCAGGCCAAAAATTCCGCTGTGGCTCTTGCTGCGGTGGAGGCTTTCTTCGGCGCCTCGGCCGGCCACCCGCTGGATGTTGCGACCGTGCGCAATGGTTTTGCCCAAGCTATTTCACCCGGCCGCCTGGAACGCGTGCGCACGTCGCCGACGACGTTTATTGACGCCGCCCATAATCCACATGGTGCCAAGGCACTAGGTGCTGCGCTGGACCGCGATTTCGACTTCGCCCGCCTCATCGGTGTGCTCTCCATTTTCGCGGATAAGGACGCCACCGGCATCCTCACCGCACTTGAGCCGTACCTCACCGAGGTAGTCATCACCCAAAGCTCCTCGTCGCGCGCGCTGGATGCCTACGACTTGGCAGAGACCGCCCGCGATATCTTTGGCGAAGAGCGAGTGTACGTAGCCGATAACCTGCCGGGCGCCTATGCCCAGGCCGTGGAGCTTGCCGAGGACGCCGAGGTCCAGTCCGGCTCCGGCATCATCATTACCGGCTCGGTCGTCACCGCTGGTGATGCCCGCGCGATGTTTGGAAAGGAACCCGCATGAGCCGCGATAATCACCACCCGCGCGGAGAGCACCAGCCTCGCCCGCCCCGCCGCAACCGCGCCCGTGGCCGCGAAGAACAGATCCCGGAAAGCGAGATCGGCCCGCTTGGCATGGGCCAAGCCCCAGTCAAGGACCCACTCAAAAGCTTTAACGGGATGGTCATTGCCAGCTCCCTGACCATGGAGGCGCTCGCCCTATCCTTCGCACTGCCGATGCTGTACAAGCTCTATGACGGCACCTTGTGGACCCCCTTCAACTACGGCTTTGTCATCGCCGCAGTGGTATTCCACCTCGTGATGATCGCGTTCATGAATAAGAAGTGGGCGCTGTCTGTCATCGTATGGGCGCAGCTGTTGTGCGTCATTGTGGGCTTTATGGTCCACTGGGCTGTGGCCGCCATCTTTATCATCTTTGGCATGGAGTGGTTGCTGGCCGTCTACCTGCGCAGCAACCTCATCGCCCGCATGAAGCGTGGATACCTCACCACGCAGCACCTCAACGAGAAATAGGCTCGATACCTTCGGCTGGTGGGGCAGACGCGATAGACTAGCGCCCATGCGCAATCTCTATCTCGTCCTTGCCGCACTCGCCTGCATCGCTGCGGTGGTAGCCCGCGCCGCTACGGGAACGCCATGGCTACCGCTAGTTGCCCTCATCGTTGGCGGCGTTTTTCTGGTTTTGGCGCTGCGGAGCAACTTCGAGCCGGCCAAAGAAGCCACCTTCGAGGATTTGGATAAGGAGCAGCGCGCGGAGCTGCAACGCCTGCTGGCTAATGGCCAGTTCGGTGCCGCAGTAGGCCAAGTACGCCTGTGGTTTCGGGGCACTTCCCAGGAGCGCGCCGAAGAGATAGTTAAACAACTCGCATAGCCCTGGATTCCCACACTTTTACCCCAAAGGAATACCCCAGCGCGCGACGCATGCGTGCGGTTTCGGTACAGTGTGGGGCATGACTGAACGTACACTGATTCTCATCAAGCCAGACGGCGTAAAGAACGGCCACGTAGGCGAAATCATCTCCCGCATCGAGCGCAAGGGCCTGAAGCTGGCCGAGCTCGACCTGCGCGTTGCAGACCGCGAGACCGCGGAGAAGCACTACGAGGAGCACAAGGATAAGCCATTCTTCGGTGACCTCGTAGAGTTCATCACCTCCGCACCGCTTATTGCTGGTGTTGTTGAGGGCGAGCGCGCCATCGAGGCATGGCGTCAGCTGGCTGGCGGCACCGACCCAGTCTCCAAGGCCACCCCGGGCACCATCCGCGGCGACTTTGCTCTGACCGTTGGCGAGAACATCGTCCACGGCTCTGACTCCCCAGAGT
Source organism: Corynebacterium sp. MSK074 (assembly GCF_030229735.1). NCBI lineage: Bacteria > Bacillati > Actinomycetota > Actinomycetes > Mycobacteriales > Corynebacteriaceae > Corynebacterium > Corynebacterium sp. MSK074. The sequence goes on along the minus strand of NZ_JASPIX010000003.1, from coordinate 126,697 downwards.
CCGCAGAGCGCGAAATCGCTATCTGGTTCCCGAACCTTTAAAGCCTTTATAGCGTTTCTTACGCATTTAAGCCCGAGCCACCGGCTCGGGCTTTATTCATAGCGTCACCTGGTCCTCCGTAATTTGGGCAGCGAGCAGGAGCGCAACATGCCTACACTGGTGCGGCTAGGAACTGTTTTCAACAAGACGTGGGGAGGCGCATATGCGCGGCTACGCGGTCGTAGACATTGAGACCACCGGATTTTCCTATAAGCACGGGCACCGCATCGTTGAAATTGGCGTCGTGGAGCTATCGCCGGAAGGAGCAGTGCAGGATTCCTGGGAAACGCTCATTAACCCGCAACGCCATATCGCGGCCACGGAAATTCATGGCATTTCCGCCTCTGATGTTCTAGGCGCGCCCACCTTTGCGCAAGTAGCGGACAAGCTGGCTTATTCTCTCGAAGACCGCATATTCGTTGCTCACAATGCGGGATTCGACCGGACCTTTATTCAGTCCGAGCTGCTGGCTTGTCGCGCCTGTTCTGAAGAGGCGTTGCCGGCGATCGATACGGCCGTATTGGCACGCAGGTATCTTGGTCTTCCCAAGGTGAAGCTGGGGGATTGCTGCGCCCATCTGGGAATTCATAATGAGTTGGCACACTCCGCATTGGCGGATGCGATGGCCACGGCGCAACTATTCCAGCATTTCCTCGCCAATACCCCAGCCGCCCAAGAAAGCTATATGAGTGAGCGCTTGGCTGAGCAACAGCGGTATCGCAGCCTGGCACCCCAGCCGGGCTGGGCGGAGCCGGCACTTCTCAGCCGCGCAGCTGCGGAATCCGCCAAACAAGCGGCACAGGATGGCGGCTGGTTCGCCGGGCTCGTCGCACAACGAGAGGCGCCATCGAATACGGCTGCGGAAGACTATTTCAAGCTTCTCGACGCCGCCTTGCTCGACCGCCGCCTCTCCGCCACCGAGCAAACCCAATTGCTGGCCTTTGCTCAAGCACATGGGCTCGATGAACATGGCCTGCGTGAGCTGCATGAAGCCTATATCACGCTGCTGATTGAAGAAGCCTGGGCTGATGGTGTTGTCACGGCTGAGGAACGCGCTATTTTGGCTTCTGCCGGCCGAGCTTTGGGGATTGCAGCCGCCGATTTAGAGGCAGCTCTGGGCCCCGAAAACGCCCCCTCCGAGGAAAGCCGCCACGCCGCACCCAGCAAAGAATCGCCGCAAACTGCCGCGGGGGCCGGCGAAATGGGTAACTTCGGCACCCTGGGTGGAGTCGTCCTGCAGGCTGGGGAGCGAGTGACCATTACCGGTGCCAAGGCCTACTCGACTGCGGAATGGGAAGAGTATTTTGCCGCTCACGGTGTGGAAATTGGCGGCCTAGCCAAAAAGACCAAAGTGCTCATCGCCGGTGATCCGGACTCACAATCGGGCAAAGCCAAGAAGGCGAAGCAGTACGGCATTCCTATCGTCGCGGAAGACGTCGCCCGCGAGGTCATTCGCTTTGCTGAATAGCCCCAGCATCGTTTTAGTCGAATGAGAGGAGCTGGCGCAGGGCAGTAAAGGCCTGCTTTTGTACTTGGTGGGTAACTGTCCGGCCAGATCGTTGCTTGGTTAAGAGGCCAGATTCTCGGAGCCGAGCGAGGTGATGCGAGACTGTCGGCTGGCTCAGCCCAGAAAGCTTAGTTAATTCCGTAACGCTCATCGGTCCGCAGCCCTCATCGCACAATATGGATAGCAGTCGCAGACGAGCTGGATCGGCAAGGGTTTTAAACTGCTGAGAAAAATGCAGGGAATCGGTCTGGCTGAGTGGGCCTTTGCTGAGCGAGCAACACTGTGCAGCGGGGGCTTTTTCCGTATCGCAGGTGGAAGATTCCATGAGCACAGTATAAAGACCTCGGCGCGAGCACCGTTATATTGACGTCCATCAATATGTGGGGCTAAAGTGCTGCTTTGGTATCTGAATTCTTCACAACCAAAGGAGGGCCATGGCTGCCCCGCAGCGTCCGCGACTGTCATTTCTTGACCGATTCCTCCCCCTGTGGATCATCATGGCAATGGCCGTGGGGCTGCTAATTGGTCACTTTTTGCCGGGCATCGGGGAGACATTGTCGGCCTTGGAGGTCGGCGGTATTTCCCTTCCCATCGCTCTCGGCCTACTAGTCATGATGTACCCGCCCTTGGCTAAAGTTCGCTACGAAAAGACTCGAGACATTGCTGCCGATGGTCGCCTGATGGTGATATCTATCGTGCTGAACTGGGTGGTGGGGCCCGCGTTGATGTTTACCTTGGCGTGGATCTTTTTGGCAGACCAGCCGGAGTTGCGAACCGGCTTAATCATCGTCGGATTGGCGCGCTGCATCGCCATGGTCTTGGTATGGTCCGACCTTTCCTGCGCGGATCGAGAGGCCACCGCCGTTCTTGTCGCCATAAACTCTGTATTCCAGGTAGCCATGTTTGGCGTCATGGGTTGGTTCTACTTGCAAGTTCTACCTGGATGGCTAGGCCTAGACACCACAACTGTTGAATTTTCTTTCTGGTCCATTGTCACTGCGGTTCTTGTGTTCCTAGGAGTACCCCTGCTGCTTGGTGTGCTCTCACGGGTGTGGGGAGAAAAGATCAAAGGACGCGAATGGTTCGAAGACCGTTTTCTCCCGGCAGTCTCGCCTTTGGCGATGATTGGTTTGCTCTACACCATCGTGCTGCTGTTTTCGCTGCAAGGGGAGCAGTTGGTAGCGCAGCCTACTGCGGTGGTTAGAGTGGCGATTCCACTGGTTATTTACTTCGTTGGAATGTTTTTCCTTGCCTTGGGCGTAGCAAAAGCCGGGGGAATGAACTACGCACAGTCTGCTTCCGTGGCTTTTACCGCAGCCGGAAATAACTTCGAGCTAGCTATTGCAGTTTCCATCGGTACATTTGGTGCTGCGTCAGCACAGGCCCTTGCCGGTACCATCGGGCCACTGATTGAAATCCCAGTGCTCGTGGGTCTCGTTTATATAATGCTCTGGATAGGGCCGAAGCTTTTCCCAGGAGACAAAAGCTTGCCACGCTAACGCCGGCCTACTTGATAGAGACACCGCACCCCAGTCGGCGTGATGGTGATGGTCCACTTTGCGGGCGCGGTGCGCAGTCCCATGCGGCTGAGCTTCACCAGGTCCGCCTTTGCTAAAGCATCGAGATGCTCGCAAAGTGGGTCGAGGTCTACCCGCATGAACTTGGAGAGGGCAGTGGAATTAATCGTGTTTCCCTGCACCGCGCCGGTGGCGACGAGGGCGGTGAGGATGTCCGAGTGGGCGTCGGCAAGCTGCAAGCGAGCCTCCGTAACCCCGTCGAGCGGGTCTTTTTCAAGAATCTTGTTAATGCGGCGCCGGCCGATGCGAAAGGACCGGGAAAACATGCCCCATATACCCAGCGGCAAGCCAAAGGCCCACCACGCCCCGGACAGCATCCCGGCAACGGGCGGGGCCAGCTCTACCTCTGGAAGCAGACCGGCCGCGCTCAGTGGAGCCATGACCAGTGGTGCCGCGATGGGGATAAACGGCGCTATATAAGCAATCGTGGGATAGTCACCATCGCGGAATTCCTCTTGCGCAGCGTTGATGCCACGCGGGTAATTGCGGATGAGGTGCACCAACCCCAGCACCGCAAAGATGGCAAAAACAGCGGCTCCCATCAGCATATAATCCACGCCTGTGTTGGCGAAGCCAATGGCAAAGCCGGTCGGCACGCCAAAATAAAGTGCCGAGCGCACCGGGACTTCATTGCGCTGTCGGTACTGCGCGAGTTCGCGCGCGGGGATTCGTGCTAGTTCTGCCACCCCGCCAACATAACACCGCCTGCCAGCTTGCCCGCGGTTCTGTGACACAATGGGGGATAGCGCGTACGAGACGCGGCATAACTTCATATCCCACAAACTTTTTTAGCGCGCACTATGCCTCGTGCGGCGGCGGTACGGTCTCCGGCCGTGCCTGCGCCCGAGGCGGCGCCTCATACAGACGATGTACAGGAGTAAGCCCGAACATGGTGGCACAGAACTCTCAAGAAACAACTGAAAGCCTCAAGGCAGCGGCGTCTTTGGCCCAGAACCTAGACCGCGGCCAGCTCAAGGACAAGACCCGCGTGTATTCCCTAGCCAAGCAGCTGGGGCTTTCCTCGCGCGAGCTGGTGGCACAGCTCAAAGACATGGGCCTGAAAAAGAGCGCGCAGAGCTCCCTTTCCCGCGAGGAAGCAGGCCAGGTGCTGGACGCTGTAGCGAACGCCGCCGCGGTTGCCGACGCCCCCGCGAGCGACACCACCGAAGTGCCGGCTGAAGAGCCCGAGGACAAGGCCGTCGCACAATCGAAAGAGAACGCGGACGAGGAAAAGGAAAAGAAGCCAGCTAAGAAGCGCGCTAAGCGCGCCCGCAAGGCCACCCGTAAGTCCGCTGCCGTAGCGCCTGAAGAGTTGGCAGATGCCGCCGAGTCAGGGGAAGGGGAGCAGTCCGCAGAAGATGAAGAGCACCTGCGCCACCGCGTGCGCAAGAACGTGGACAATGAGATCTCCCAGATCGAGGACAAGGTAGAGGCATCGCTGGCCCAGGCCGCAGCCGAAACTGGCGCAGCCGCCGAGGACGCTGAGCACGCTGAAGCGGCACACCCCGAAGCAGCTGAACCCACGGATGGGGCAGACGAAGCACCGGCTAGTGCCCTCGATACCGGAACGGTTGATGCGGCGAAATTGCACGAGGTGCTGGCCGAGGCCGGCGAGGACTTCGAGGATGACTACTACGCCCCGCACATCGTCCCGCGCGCCGAGTCCGAGGAAGACTCCGGGCACTATGACTTTGCGCCCATCTTCATGGCCCCGCAGCAGGACGAAGCAGTGGCATTCGCACCGGCTGTAGATGCAGAGGAGGAGGACTTCTCCGCCGACGACTCCGCACGCGATGACAATGAGGACGCTGCGGATTCCGCCGACGAAAGCCGCGAGCATTCCGGCTCCGGCCGCGGTTCCGGAAAGTCTGAGGGCCGCCGCCGTGGGCGCCGCGGCGCATCCCGCGGACGCGGCGCGGGTGCGAAGCGTGAAGAGCAGGCACACGAGCCCGAGCACATTGAAGAGCCGAAGGCGATCCGCGGCTCCACGCGCATCGAGGCGCAGAAGCGCCGTCGTGCCGAGCTGCGCGAAAAGGGCCGCACCCGCCAGCACATCGTCTCCCAGGCGGAGTTCCTTGCCCGCCGCGAAGCGGTGGAGCGCACCATGGTGGTGCGCGATAAGGAGCGCGAGGACGGCGCCGGCATTATCACCCAGGTGGGTGTGTTAGAAGATGACCTGTTGGTCGAGCACTTCGTGACCACCGAATCCCAGGCCTCGCTCATTGGCAATATCTACTTGGGCCGCGTCCAAAACGTGCTGCCGTCCATGGAGGCGGCCTTCGTGGATATCGGACAGGGCCGAAATGGCGTGCTTTACGCCGGTGAAATCGACTGGCGGAAGACCAAGCTGCACGGGCGCGCCCGCAAGGTAGAAAACGCCCTGAAGTCTGGTGACCAGGTGCTGGTGCAGGTGGCTAAGGATCCCATCGGTCACAAGGGCGCGCGTTTGACCACCCAGATTTCCCTTGCCGGCCGTTACCTGGTCTACGTACCAGGCGGGCGCAGCGCCGGCATTTCCCGCAAGCTGCCCGCTCCGGAGCGCAAGCGCTTAAAGGATATCCTCGGCCGCGTGGTTCCAGGCGATGGCGGCGCCATCATCCGCACCGCCGCCGAAAACGTCCCAGAAGAGGCAATCGCTACCGACGTCAACCGCCTGCACAGCCGGTGGGAGGACATCGTGGCACACGCTAAGAAGGAGAAATCCTCCAAGGGTGCCAAGCCGGTGACCATGTATGAAGAACCAAACATGCTCATCAAGGTGGTGCGCGATCTCTTCAACGAGGACTTCACCGAGCTCATCGTCGATGGCAAGCGTTCCTTCAATACCGTCCGCGCCTATGTAGATTCCATGGCGCCGGACCTTGCGGACCGCGTGGTGCGCTACCGCGCCAAGGACCACGGCGGGCAGGATGCCTTCGAGGCTTACCGCATTGATGAGCAGCTGCATAAGGCGCTCTCCCGCAAGGTATGGCTGCCCTCGGGCGGCACGCTGGTTATTGACCGCACCGAGGCCATGACCGTCATCGACGTCAATACCGGCAAGTTCACCGGTTCCGGCGGCAACCTGGAAGAAACCGTTACCCGCAATAACCTCGAGGCGGCCGAAGAAATCGTGCGCCAGATGCGCCTGCGCGATCTCGGCGGCATGATCGTCGTGGACTTTATCGATATGGTCCTGCCAGAAAACCAGGATCTGGTGCTGCGCCGCCTGAAGGAAGCCTTGGGCCGCGATCGCACTCGCCACCAAGTCTCCGAGGTTACGTCGCTGGGTCTGGTGCAGATGACCCGCAAGCGCCTGGGCACCGGCCTGGTGGAGACCTTCTCCACCGAGTGCGAGTGCTGCAACGGCCGTGGCATCATCATTCACCAGTATCCGGTGGACGAGGCCGAGGACGATCAGCGCTCCAAGCATTCTGGCCGAAAGTCCAAGGGGCACAAGAAGCACCACCATGATCCGCAGCAGCACCCGGCTGCGGTGGCGATGCATAAGCACGAGCTTGACGACGCCCCCGAAAGCTCCTCCAAACCCAAGCGCTTCAAGAAAACCCAGGCGCCGGTCTACGGTACCGAGAGCGAAGAGGCCGCACGGGAATCTGCCAAGACGTCGTTAGAAGACCTCGTAGCAAACGTCGTTGTGGACGAGCGCGGTCCGGCTCAGTCCCACGCTGGATCGGAAGAGCAGAGTGGAGACCACGACCGCAACAAGGATCGCGGACGTGGACGCGGTCGCCGCCGCGCGCGCAAGCGCACTCAGACTGAGGTATCCGATATCGAGGCTATCGCGTACGCCGCGGCGGATAATGCTGCCGAGAGCGATGAGGTGCAGGAATTTAATTCCTACGTCCCCGATGCCGATACGGACGCGGACTCGGGCGCCGTTGCTCAGGCACACCCTGGTGCTGGGGCCGGCTCCAAGCGTGGCAAGAAGCCGCGCCGGGCGACGCGCCGGTCTAAGGCCACGCACACGGCTGCAGGCGGCGAGCAGAAGGCACCGGAAAAGGAAGTTGCTCCGGAGAAAGCAACTGGAAAGACCTATGCCGAGGCAGTAGCCGAGTTTGAGGCTTCCCCGCGCCGTAAGCGCCGCACCCGCGGCAATTCGCGCTCCGATAGGCGCCCGCAGCCGCAGGATTTCGCGGTCTCTGGTGAGCAGGACTCTGCCGACGCCGACGGTAATGCCAGCGGGGCTAAAGACCAGCACGGACAGAAGACCTCGCGCGAAGAGCGCAAGGGACGCGGGCGTGGCCGCCGTCGTTCGGTGCGCACCCAGCAGGCCAAGCGCCGGAGCACCTCGCGCGTGCCGCACGAGGTCAAGGAAAAGGCGCAGGAGCACGAACACAAGCAGGCGGGCGGGTCCGCCGAGCAGCGTCATGAAAAGGCCGCTGGCGCCGCACGCGCGGAGCGCGCCGGTGGCAAGGGCCGTGGGCGTCGCCGTGCCGTGCGCCAGGCCGCTCCTAAAAAGGCGGTAGCAGAGAATCCGAAGGTAGCGAAGACCGCCCCGGGCCGTTCGACGCAGGAGGATGGTTCGCCGGAGCGTTCTGGTGCTGGCCAGCAGGCGACCACGGGCGAGACCATGGTGCTGCGCCGTGGAAAGAAGAGGGCGGTGCGCAAGAAGGGGACGTCGGCAAGCGCCAAGGCCCCAAAGGCGCAGGATAACGCCGCTCAAAAGCAGGCTGCAGGAAGCGGTGCACCCCAGGAAAATGCGCGCGCTAAGTCTGGGCGTGGCCGACGCCGCGTAGCACGGCGAAGCACGTCTTAGGGCTACGCCACGCGGGCACAAAAAGCGTGGTTTGTATTTTGTGCCCGCTACGGGGTAGTCTTTGACAGTCGCTGTTTAGTACTCACGGCGCTGGATCAGTCCGACACTCACTTAGTGAGCTGTGCGGGCATGTTCGCGCGGGAACTAAACGCAATGTGTAAGTGTCCATTCGGAACGCGGCCTCCCCGGTTGCTTCCGAGCGAGTTTAGATAAGGGGTAACCCTCTATGTACGCGATCGTCAAGACCGGCGGCAAGCAGTACAAGGTTGCTGAAGGTGACCTCGTCAAGGTCGAGAAGATCGAGGGTGAGCCAGGCTCTGCCGTAGCTCTCACCCCGGTTCTGCTCGTCGATGGCGCCGATGTTAAGTCCAAGGCTTCCGACTTGGAGAAGGTTTCTGTCTCCGCAGAAATCGTTGAGCAGGGTAAGGGCCCGAAGGTCGATATCCTGAAGTACAAGAACAAGACTGGTTACAAGAAGCGTCAGGGCCACCGTCAGCCTGTGACCACCTTGAAGATCACCGGTATCAAGTAAGCCTTAACCGGCTGTAATTATCCCTAAAGGAGGGAAAACCACATGGCACACAAGAAGGGTGCTTCCAGCTCCAGCAACGGTCGCGATTCCGAGTCCAAGCGTCTCGGCGTCAAGCGCTTCGGTGGTCAGCAGGTTAATGCCGGCGAGATCATCGTGCGTCAGCGCGGCACCAAGTTCCACCCAGGTGAGAACGTAGGTCGCGGCGGCGACGATACCCTGTTCGCGCTTGCAGCTGGCTCCGTTGAGTTCGGTATCAAGCGTGGCCGTCGCATGGTCAACATTGTTCCGGCTGAAGAGGTTGCTGCAGAGGCGACTGCTTAACTAAAGTCGACTAAGAATAGATCCCCGAACAAGCTCTTACTTAAAATGGGAGTGGTTCGGGGATATTTTCGTTTTACAAGCGATCTTGGTTCTGGTGCTGCGGAACCACAGACCGCTCCCTTCTCACGTCGGCTTTGGGGGAGGGCAAATAAACTGCCTTACCGATGTAGAGCTTTAGGAATCTGGTAGGCGTCACCTAGGTGACACTGTGCCGCATATGCGAATAACAATGAATGCGGTGGTTTCGGGGTAATTGAGCTATTGGAATAGCGATGGCGTAATGTCGCTCAGAACGCTTCAAGTTTTGCTTCTCAAGAACCGACTTGCATGCAGAGCCGTTCCTCCAACTCGCCAGTGATGGAGCACTTGAAGGAATAGATTCTATGGGGAAATAAAATCCTTGATTTTAGCTTGACGGGAACCCAATAAGTTCTTCATTTATCCTTGTCACACGGTTGGAAAGGTCTAATTTACCGAGTAACATACTTGAGGAATAGCGCTGAGATTGTGCGTTTATGCGGTAAACGGATCATATAGTTTTCGGCGGTTTTGTAACCGGAAGGATTACGCAAATATGGCTTTTTCTGCCAATAGCCAGCATCGTTTCCATAGTCCGCTCACCGTGCGGTTGATGGCCTGTGTAACGATCCTTTTAGTCGGGTTCACGCTCCTTGTAGTGCCTCACAATGAGCCTCAGGCTGAGGCCGCTACTACCTCGACGACCACTGGCTCGCCATTTGGGGACTGCGCCTTCCGTAAGGGAACCGGCGTAACCGAGCCATGGGCGAGCCAAATTTGTTGGTTGGATGTTAGCAACATGACCACGCCTGGTCACAAGACCAGAAAGATTGGCGACTACACCATTGAATTTGATCTCTCGATTGCTGCTAAAGACTCGGCGACCAACTATACTGCGGAACCCAATCCTTCGTGGAACCTAGCCGTCTTTGGCAAGCCTGGCTTCTTTGAAAAAGGAAGTGAAGATCTCAAGGACGTCCTGCAAATGACGGGCGGCAACAATAGCTTCACTAGGTTCACGTTGGATAACATAGTGGTCAAACGAGGGGACAACTCTTCTCCCGTGTCGAATTATCGGTTCGCAGTCGCCGATGCGGAATCAACCGGTGCGGGCGGTCCCGGTGAAATGATCAGCGTGGACGGAGGACAAGTAAGCGCACCCACCGAGCTCAAATCAGGAACCGGTGAGAAACGTGCCTGTGAACTCAAGTTTGGTGCGGGTACTGAACCAATAGAGAAGGAGTGGGGCTCAGCCGCCGATGGAAGGAGCCGCGGTTTTGTCTGCCATTCAAAGCAAACCGGCAGTCACGCTTCCTGGATCGTTGGAGTGGATAAACCGCAAAAAATGGAAATCAGCATGGGCTCTTTTCGCAACGGTACCCAAGCCGTCGCCATGGGCGTGGCATTGAGCCGAATCAATTTCGGTTCCGCCAAGGATTTCGCCCAAGTAGAATCCACGACCGAGGAAAAGCTGAGCGGTCAAACCCGAACTGCTAGCTATACTCCGTTCCTACGTGACGGGAATGCGGATACCGATTTGCCGGCACCAGAAAATGGTTATACCACTGCGATGCGCAGGTTGGACACGACGGGTACTGCGCAGGACCGGCTTGGCTTTCGGTCGCAGACTAATCCAAAGGACAAGGCATTCGATCGGTATGACCCCGTATGGACCTGTACGCTTAAATCCTCCGAGGGAGCTAGCGAGACCAAGGTAATTAAAGGGGGTAGCGTTCCTGATGGGTACTCTCTTGAAAAAGATACCGCGAGTGGAACGTCTCGGCTGCTATTGCCTTCAAGCGAAACTAGACAACCTAATTGTAGCGTTGTATGGAAGTCAAAATTTAAGCCCGCTTCTTTGACCCTGGGCAAGAACGTAGAAGGTTCAGCTGCGAACTTTAGTGACGTGCAGCTACAAAAATTTACGTTGCATTATAAGTGCACCGCGCCTGCTGGGTTCACGACTGCATACCCAGACATCAAGCTGGAAGATGACGTACAGCTCGAGCGTGGTACAAACACCGTAATCGATCGATTGCCTCAGGGCGCTAGTTGTACTGTAACTGAGAAGTTGACGGATGGTGGTCAACCCGGTGCAGGGATCGATTTCAGTCTGTCTTGGAATGGGCAACAGGCCTCAGGAAATATTAATAGCCCCGTTAAGGTCGATCTTAGCCCCGCAGCAGGAGACACCAGTGGTGTTGTTGCGGGTTCAGCCAAAGCTTTAAATAACTATGACTATCAAAAAGCTTCGCTGAAACTGAGCAAGCACATTTTGGGAAAGCCTGTCAGCGACGGGAAGGTAGGGGGAACCTACCGATTCGGCGTGCGGTGTGAGGGCACCAATTTGGGGCAGCGAGAAGTCTCCTTTGATCTGACTAAATCTAACCCCACCAACGCCGTGACGATTCCGGATCTTCCAGTGGGGCGCGACTGCGTCTTAACCCCGTTGACTGACCTTACTGAGCAGCAACGCCAAACGATCAAACTGGATAAGCGCGACGGTTCCCTTAACGGCCAGCACCTTGATCCTGATGGAAACAATGGCTTTCACTTCACCTTGGATAAGCAAGGCGAAACAAAGGAACTACACTTCGAAACCAGCTATTCCTATTTAACTTCGCCTCTAGTTATCCGCAAAGAGATAACAGGTTTGGCCGCGGGTAACGACGAGCTAAAGGCATTAAATTTTGATATTAATTATCGTTGCTCTTCTGAGGGACAAACCGTAAGTGAGGGTAGAACTACAATCACCGCGGCGGACGGCGAAAAGAGCGTCGGCGAAGTACGAATCGGTGCAGATTGTTTAGTCTGGGAAAATGAACCAGGAGATACCACCACTACGCACTTTCAAGGTGCTAAGGTTCGCGCCTCGGATGCTAGCGACAAGGTAACGGAACTGGATAATTCCGACGCAAAATCTCAAAAAATAACCACTATTCGCAAGGCTTCTGGCACAGACCGCAACCTTGTGACGGTTTCAAACATCTACGATCCAAAACTGGGAACCGTCGACCTGCATAAGGTTGTAGATTCACAAGTCGAGGGTGTGCTACCCGATTCCTATATTTTCACGTATCGATGTGGAACCCGAAACATTGCGGGAGATAACGGTAAGGTTCTGCCTGTTGAGCTAAGCGGTAAAGTAGTCGTGCCAGGTGATGGAACGATGCGGTTGGTATCTGATGATCCCGACCTTGCCTCGAAGCTAAATAGCCAAGATGGAAAGTTGGGTGTTCCCTATGGCAATGACTGCACCTTCACTGAAGAGACACCAAATGTTGCTGGTGGAATTATTTTCAGCACAGATGTTGATAGCGCAAAGACAACGGTCAACGCCGAGAACAATACCGCAACGGTAACCAATACATTCACTCCTGCCGGAAAAGGCCTTACGGTTTCCTTGCGTACAGGCGGGCGGAGTACTCTTGCACCTGAATCGTTGTCGTATTCATTGCGGTGTGACAATGGCTATACCACCAATTTTGACCTTAAATCCGGCGATCAGGTAGTTATTCCTGCCCAGAAAATCCCGAAGGGTACTAATTGCTCCCTAAAAGAGTCTGGAGACTCAAAGAAGCGGACCTCTGAAAGCGGCAACGAATATCCAATTCGCAATGATTCAGAATACTTGTACGCTGCGGACGATACTGAAGGCAACGATATTGGCGATGGGGCACAGTTCACTATTGGTGACCAATCAACCATGGACGTGCATCATCACTATGACTTCATTCAATCTTCGGTTGAGGACTCCAAGCAGGTGGAGTTTAATGACCCTGATTCCTTGATTTCTGATGCACGCCGCAAGATTAAGTCGGAGCGTATCTTCCCTGTCGAACTGAAATGTACTAACCCAGATGGTTCCGCAGGCATTGACGTGACAACGACCGTTCAACAAGGACGGCCAAGCGAACCTATCCAGGTCAACGTGGGCTCTGACTGTACTGCCTCCGAGGGAGACACAACCACAGCGGTGGGCATCACCCTGAACAAGTCGATTAATGTCAACGGAACCCCTACCGAGGGAGGAAGGGCGAAGTTTACCGTAGGCAATTCCGACAGTGTCAACGTAACTTTCGTAAATACCTATTCCCGTCGAACCACGTATATTGAGCTCAGCAAACAGGCAGTTTTGCCGAGCGAAAGCATTCGTGATCAGTACAAGAATGCCAATAAGGATCTGCAGGATGCGCTTTATGATCACCATTTTGATCTAGTCTGCCGTGATCCGGAAACGGGAGACGAGGCAGTACTACAGAGCCAAAGCGGATCCATTAAGGGCGAAGGCAAGACTACCTTTACCGGTGTCCCGGTGGGTGCGGATTGCCAGATTACTGGTGACCACTTTGGCTCCCTAAAACTGACCATGAACGATGGCAGCGATGACCTAAATGCGTACTTACGGCCCGCGTATGTTGACTGGGTGGTGGATAGGCAAGGTGGAAACGCTTACCCAGATCAGAAGCTGGATAATGAAAAGACAACCTCGCCAGAGTTCCTTACCGTGGATGAACCGAATGACAATAAGATTCGTCTCGACAACCACTATGAGTACGAAACCTCAAAGGTAAAGATCCGTAAGGATCTAGTGGGTAAAGATGGCAACCTAAAGGAAATTCCGGGGAATTATCCTTTCAATTTCACTATGCAGTGCAAGGCCATTGGCTACCAGACAAATAATGTTGGCGAGACCTCTTTTATTCCAGAGAAGCTGCGTCCGCAGTCGAGCTATATCTTGCCGTCGACGTTGAAGAAATCGGAATTTAACGCCACAAGTTCAAACGGTGATGAGTCCATCTTGTCCTTAGCTTCGGACGAAGCTATCGTCCCTGCTGGTTCTTACTGCAGGTTCGCTGAAGAAGAGAGCTCTAGCACTCCGCAGACTTTGCGGATTACACCAGACGAGCGAACCGTGACTGCGTATGCGCCAGCCCCAGACGCAAGTGACGCTCAGGACCTGCATTTTGTAAATCGCGTTGAGCGACGGACTGCTCCTGTGAAACTAGTCTTGAGTAACTTTGGTTACCTGGTGGGCGCTGATTCCCAAGGATATGAAGCTAAAGTCGTGTGCAAGGCCCCCGCTGACTCGGCGGCCTCTCTACAATTCCCACTAGCTTCTGTTGCTGCTACAGAGCTTTCCCAATCGGACCAAGCCCCAGCAAATGGCCAAACTATGGATCTGCCAGTGGGTGTTGACTGTGAACTGGAGCTCAGCGGTCCAGCACTACAGCCCCGCGGCGAACTTGAGGTGACGAACGGCCAACGAACCCCGTTGACTCAGTACACCAAATGGTCACAAGGCGAGCGTGATGGTGCACGAGGATTGCTTTCGGATATTCCTACCGAAGACGTATCTGCCGAAAAAAAGAACCTCAAGTACTCTTTCGCTACGGCTGGAAATCTTCCTTCGGATAGGACGGAGCTAGTAATCGGTGCGGATATTTACCACCCTAGGGCTCATTATGATGCCACCTTTGCCAAGACTGCAGATGGGGCAGTTGGCAAGGATGCTACTTTCGGGTTCGAGCACTCGTGTAGCGATCCAGCGTTGAGCGATTCTTCGCAGAGCAATGCGTTCACGCTTAAGGCAGGACAAAGTTATACGATTAAAAACATTCCGGTGAACAGTCCTTGCACCGTTAATGAAGTAGATGACGGTGTGAAGAACAATGACTCGATTTTCCGTATTTCTCAGCATGGCGATTTGGTAGAAGCAGATACTGAACACTCTGCGGCTATCCCTAGCACCCCCAAGGAAAATGGTTCTGAGCCGATTCGACCGGTATCGTTCACGGTTCGGCCGGTGACAGACGGGAAAGATACCTCCCGTTCTGGTGACCGTTGGACGCTGACCGCCGATAACAAATTCGCGGGTATAAGCGTCACGAAGTCGATTGAGGGCACGCCTTTGGGTAACCTAACCGGCGATCTCTTTGGAACCACCTTGTTGCCTGCAAAAGCCGAGAAGATGCGTATGTCTTATGAGGTAGCCAATGATGGCGCGTATGATCTGTCCGACTTCCGGATCGAAGATGCTTCTCTTGCCGGACTAACCTTGGTTAAGGACGGCACATCGGTACAAGTAGGTGAAGATGGAGTCGTTCCGTCGAGCGTATGTGCACCGCCACAGTCCCTGGCTAAGGGAGAATCTTTCGCTTGCTCCTTCGACGTTGTAATCCCAGGAGATAAGGACGAGACCTATCGCTATCCGGATTCAGGCCAGCCTGAAGTAAAGGTGACCGCGCAGGCCTCTGAGGGCGGGCACCAGTTCACTACCTCCGCTAGTGATTCTCACGGAGCGCTTCGACCTTCTGGGCTCATCGGAGGTCTATTGCCAGAAACCGGAATGCAGACCTTGGTGTGGGTACTGGTACTTGGGTTGATCCTCTTAGGCTTCGGCTTGTGGCGCTATCTGCGTCGTCCAGATGAAGATGACGAAGAAGATTGTCCAACCGGTCAAGATTAAAGCGCCGCGCACTGTTTCTGCTCCTTGAAATAAAGGGGCGGGAACAGTGGGGCAGTGTCCTCAAAGAATGCGCAGCGCTTTCAGGTCTATGAACGGCTGGAGCGCGTGTTTTATGGCCGCGAGATTTCGCGGCGATTAGGGCCGAATTTCGGTTAAAGCAGTCCTATTAAAGGAGGACTAGTTTGCAAGAAAACTAAAATATGACCCAAAACTTTGCCTGCGGAAGGAGCTTCGCAATAAGTATCTCCATGGGTGAAAACGCCCGTGCGAGGATCTGGAATCAGTATTCGTTAGATACTATTTTGCGATGCTTAGATTTAATGGTTCTTCCGCTTGTGCTGGGGTTATGTAGTCACATATACTCTGTTCAGAATTTCCTTCACTCAACTCTGTCGGCTCATTTGGAAAAGTCGAAATGGGTATTAACGAGAGGACAACCCTTATATGTCTCGTATTGTTTCCAAGACTTTCGCTATTGCACTCGCCGCCGGATTGGCCGCTGCTAGCCCTGCGGCATTTGCTGCGCCTGGCGACACCACAACCGCTGCCGCTCCTTCTGCTTCGGCCCGCCAAACCATTGATGCCAAAGCAACGGGTTCCCTTACGATTGACAAGCGTAGTGGTGAAGTAGGCTCCGAGAACAAACTCGAGGGCATGAAGTTCAAGATCGAGAAAGTTCAAATGGACAATACTCTCGACACCGCTGCAGGCTGGAAGGAAGCCGGAGATAAAGTCGCTGCAGGTCCCGACGCCGCAACGATTGACTCTGGTTTTGAGGCTAAAGAGCTGACCACCGATGCAAGCGGCACTGCCAAGTTTGATGGTCTTCCAGTAGGCCTGTACAAGGTTACTGAGCTTCCAGTGCAAGGCTCCAAGTACACTGTTGGTTCGCCGTTCCTGGTCACTATTCCTATGACCCAAGAAGACGGGTCTATTAACTACAATCCGACTGTATCGCCAAAGAACCAGCTCATTCAGCCAAAGAAGACTTCCACTAATAACAATGCCAACGTCGGAGATAATATTGGCTACACCATCACCGCACCGGTTCCCGCTGGCGACGTCGATAAGAGTGGTGCGCGTACCCTGCCAAAGCTGCAGGTGACGGATGATCTGTCCGAATACCTTGATTATGCAAGCACTCCAGACCAAGTTTCCGTTGCAGCCAAGGGCGTCGATCTTGTTCGTGGCGAAGACTACACCGTACAGATTTCTGGTAAGAACCTGACCGTCGATTTCACGGATTCGGGACTTCAAAAACTGGCGCAGGCGCGAGCTGATCACCCAGATTTGGCAGTGGAAATTAAGTTCGATGCAAAAGTTGTGAAGATTCCGGCCAACGGTCAGATCACCAACACCGCTGTTGAACATATCAACGGAAATGACATCAACACCTCGCCGACAGATAAAACAGACGGTCCGACGGTCACCCACTACAACGATGTTTCCATTACTAAGAACCTGAATGGTAATCCCACCGAGGACGATAAAAATGGTGAGGGTGCTGAATTCCAGGTCTTTGAATGTACCGAACAAAGTGGAAAGTGGACGGTAGCTGATGGTGCTGCCCCGATTAAGGGTGCCAACGCTGAAGGTACAGCTGCTGCGGACGCCACCCTTAAGGCTGTAGGTGCCGATAAGACCAAGGCAGCGGTAGCAGACGGCTACTTCCTGCAATTTGATCCGGAGAAGGATTACTGTGCGGTTGAGACTAAGGCACCGGCAGGCTATTTGGTAAACCCAGACCCACAGCACCTGACGGCTTCGCAGGACAAACGTGATGAGCGTGTCATCTTTACCGCCACTGTGGATGACGTGAAGGATAATATCTGGGGCAAGCTCCCGGCCACCGGTATGCGCACTATGTTGATTATCTTGGGCCTTGGCGCCCTGCTGTTCATCGGTGGTGCTGCTTATCAGCTGAAGCGTCGTAACGCTTAGCCTGCGATTATTGCCTATTCCGGCGCGGCCTAGAGTCGGCGTCGGAATAGTTTTTGAGCAGCAAGGGCTCGTGGCTAGGCGTGCCCTTGGACGCCCTGTCGAAGGAAGGTCTTGAAGGTGGGTGAAGGACAACGACGGCCGCGCATGTTTCGCGCGGGAGTTGTTGCGGCTAGCCTCTTAACGGGCTTGGCGGCACAACCATTGGTAGTGCCATCTTTCGGTACAGGAGAAACCGCGGTAGCAGCTGCTCAAACGTTGAACGGTCGGGCCAGCGACGTGCACGTCGATCTCACTGAGTCAGTGGGGGCCGAGTGGTTTGGGAAAATTGGAGATAGAAAACTGGTGCTCTCGCGCATCAACGGCGTGGGCACTAAGGATCTTCCGGCCCTTGATGTTCCCCGGCTGCTCAAAGACAGCCCAGAGGACTTCGTCCGCATAGATGAGGCTTTGACTGCCGATGGCAAAGCCACCTTCCGCGGTGTTAAGCCTGGGATCTATTTGATTGACATCGCAGACAACCCAGGTTCCCAAGATCCGAGCGTGTCTTATGCTCCCTTTGTCATAGCTATTACTGGTGATGGTGAAGAACATCGGGTGGAGTTGAAAGCACAAGTCCTCAACGTCAGTATTGTTCCGCGGACGTCGTGCTTAGTTCCTAGTGAGCATTATGCGGTCGCCCCTGGCGGTGTGGTGAAATACGAGATTTCTGCTGCTACCCCGAATACGAGCACGGATGGGTCGATTGGCCATTATCGGCTCACCACAGAGTTATCGGACATGCATGAAGCACAGGATGGTGGCACGGACTCGGTTCAGTCAGAGTCAGCTACCTACGTTGAAGTCGAGTCCGTACGTCTTGTTGGTGCAGGGGAAGTTCTCGAGCTAGATGCGAAGAGCTACACCGTGGAAAAGAAAAAAGGCAGCGTCACTATTGAACTTAAAAAGGAAGCTCTAGATAAGCTGGCGCAGCTTCGTGAATTAGACCCCAATACCGCAGTTAAGGTCACGCTTCGTTCACGGGCTAGGCAAGATGCTACGGGAGAGCTGCGTGCAACAACTACATTAGCCACGGATGGCATGGATGCACAGCGCAGTGAGGTGGAGGCGTCGGCAAGCACCAACGTTCCTATCTATAAATTTGAATCGTGTTTTCCGCCCTCTGAGTCAAGAACCACCACTTCAAAACCCACTCCGGCGGTAACGCAGCATACGGAGCCGGAGCCTTCCGCCTCGGCACCTTCCACATCGCGACCCTCCGCTGAACCTGAGGAGCCAGGCTCCTCTCAGCCGCGCCCGGATAGGCCAAGTGATATTCCAGGTTTTCCCACGCCCCCAGATGAAGATGGGCACACAGGGCCGTTGACGCCCCAAGAAGGCGATCCCGAAACTAGCGATGAACCTCGAGAACACGGCGGTATTGTAGGCAGCCTCGCTTCCACGGGTGCTTCCGTTATTGGCGTGACAGTTTTAGCGGTGCTGTTGATCCTCGTAGGTATCATTTTGTTGATCCGGCGCCGAGATGACGAGGAAGATTCAGCCACAGCAGCCGAAAAGGACGAGGGTTAATTGTGACAACAAGCGCGAAAGATAGGCCGGCCTCGACGCAAAAGAAGCGCAAGAAGGGCAATGCAGTGTCTATCATCGCGCTGCTTCTGGGGGCTTTGCTGTTGCTGTACCCAGTGGTATCAACACTGGCAAACCATAATAAGCTGATGCGACAAACAGAAGCCTATAGTGGAAAGGTCGCTGATTTAAGCCAAGACGAAAAGGAGCGGCAGCTACAACGGGCCCACGAATACAATGACCGCCTTTTGGCAGAGGGTCCACACGCGCGGCCACCGGTGAACACGGATCCCGGGATGGAAGACTATATGTCGCAGTTGAATGTGGATGGGCCCCAGGGAATGATTGCCCGCATTCGTATTCCGTCGATTGATGTGGATTTGCCGGTGTTCCATACCACCGCGCCAAAGGTGTTGTATCAGGGGGCTGGTCACATGTTTGGGTCAACCTTGCCGGTGGGTGGGGATGGTACCAATGCGGTGCTGTCGGCGCATACCGGCATGGTCAATGCATCTATGTTTGACCGTTTGCCTACCCTTAAAGAAGGCGACGATATCTTCATCGACGTAATGGGGGAGCGTTTGCGGTACAAAATGACCAGCCGGGAAGTAGTTAAACCCGATGATTATGAAGCCGTTACCTATGAACCAGGGCACGATAAAATTACGCTCATTACGTGTACCCCATATGGGCTTAATACCGATAGGTTATTGGTTCATGCGGAGCGCTATCCGTTGGATCCCGGGAATCCGGAGCCATCGCCCGCTGGGTTCGGTTGGTCATGGTGGATGATTGCCGTCGTCCTCATCGTTTTGCTTACTGTGTTGCTCATTTTGTGGAAAAACCGACGCCGACGAAAGAAGCGAAAAGAGCGGGAAGAACAAGAAGCCGCACAGGAGCACCAGTCTGCGGTTGGAGATGCTGAAGGTGGATCGGGGGCTGGGCGCTAAACCTCGCTGGCCGTTGGTTTAGTTTGAATTCAGAAGGTAACTGATAGACTTCAGATCCCACGATAATTCGAGGAGAAGGCGAACATGGCACGTTTTATTGACCGCGTCGTCCTGCACCTGCAAGCAGGCGACGGTGGACACGGCTGTGTGTCTGTCCACCGCGAGAAGTTTAAGCCTTTGGGCGGACCTGATGGCGGCAATGGCGGCCACGGCGGTGACATCATCCTCGAGGTCTCTGAACAAATCCATACTCTTATGGATTTCCACTACCGCCCGCATATTAAGGCGCAACGCGGCGGCAACGGTGCCGGCGATATGCGCAATGGTGCTCGCGGTGAAGACCTGATTTTGGAGGTCCCGGCGGGCACGGTGGTCCGCACTGAAAAGGGCGAAACCCTTGCGGACCTTACCGTTCCGGGAACGCGGTTCGTGGCCGCAGAAGGCGGCTTTGGCGGTTTGGGTAATGCCGCATTGGCCTCAAAGAACCGCAAGGCACCGGGGTTTGCTCTACAAGGTGAGCCGGGCCAGGCCCATGATCTGATCCTCGAGCTGAAGTCCATGGCGGATGTAGGGCTGGTGGGGTTTCCATCGGCAGGTAAGTCCTCGCTCATTTCGGTGTTGTCGGCCGCGAAGCCAAAGATCGGTGATTATCCCTTTACCACGCTGCAGCCGAACCTGGGCGTGGTGGATATGGGAGATAGCTCCTTTACTATCGCGGACGTGCCGGGGCTTATCCCGGGCGCGGCCGATGGCAAGGGGCTCGGCCTAGACTTTTTGCGCCATATTGAACGCACGGCGGTGCTTGCCCATGTGGTGGATACCGCCACTATTGAGCCCGGCCGTGATCCGGTCTCTGATATTGAGGCGATGGAAAATGAGTTGGCAAAGTACCAGGAGGCTTTGCAGGAAGATACTGGTTTGGGGGATCTGCGTGAGCGCCCCCGCGTCATCATCTTGAATAAGGCAGATGTGCCTGAGGCCGAAGAGCTGGCGGAATTTGTCAAGGATGATCTGGAAGAGAAGTTTGGCTGGCCTGTCTTTATTATTTCGGCAGTAGCTCGCAAGGGTCTGGACCCGCTGAAGTTCCGGCTCATGGATATGGTGACCGAGCACCGCAAGGCCCAGCCGTTGCCGAAAAAGGATAAGAACCACACCGTTATCCATCCCAAGGCGCAGGGGCATAAGAAACATACCGGCGCGTTTGCTGATTTCACCGTGAAGCCTGATCCTGAGGTCGAGGGTGGCTTCATTGTTGAGGGCAAGAAGATTGATCGCTGGATTACCCAGACTGACTTTGAAAATGATGAGGCAGTGGGCTTCTTGGCTGACCGCTTGGCCAAGGCTGGTGTGGAAGATGAGCTGCGCGAGCAGGGCGCAGTGGAGGGCTGCCCGGTAACCATCGGTGGCATCACCTTCGAGTGGGAGCCGATGACTGGTGGCGATCCAACGATGGCAAGCCGTGGCGAGGACGCCCGCCTGAAGGGCACCGGCCGCGTTTCCGCCGCCGAACGCAAGCGCGCCTCGCAGGCGCGCCGTGGTCTTGTCGATGAATACGATTACGGCACCGATGAAGAGGTCACTCGCGAGGGCGCTAACCGCGATAGGTGGCAGGGCTAGTTTCCAGAACCCCCTATTCTTGGGGTGTGCTGGAGGATGGGCTTTGTAAACTCGGTTGGTATGTCTTCTGATCAACAGAAAGAACCCATCCTTCCGCTTCCGGTAGAGCCATTTGACGGTCCTACCGCTGATACCCCTTTCCCGGAACCGCTCGATGAAAATCCGGTGGCGTCCGGTTTTGAATCGGATCTCCGCCGCGACATCGCGCAGGCAAAGCGCGTAGTGGTCAAGATTGGTTCCTCTTCCCTCACGGATGAAAATTTCCGCGTTTCCCAAGAAAAGATCGATCACATCGTCGATGCTGTCCATGCGCGCATGGGCCGCTCCGATGTCATCATCGTCTCCTCCGGTGCGGTTGCCGCCGGTATGGGCCCGCTCGGCCTGCACCAGCGTCCCACCGATTTGGCTACCAAGCAGGCCTCTGCGTCCGTAGGCCAGGTGCACTTGGCCTCTGTGTGGGGCCAGTCCTTTGCGCGCTATAAGCGCACCATCGGCCAGGTCCTGCTGACCGCCTCCGATACCGGCCACCGCGACCGTGCCCGCAATGCGCAGCGCACCATTGATCGCCTGCGCCAGCTGCGCACCATCCCGATCGTGAACGAGAACGATGCGGTGGCGACGTCCGAGATGCACTTTGGTGATAACGACCGCCTTTCGGCGCTGGTGGCCAACCTGGTGGGCGCGGACGCGCTCTTCCTTTTCTCCGACGTGGATGGCCTCTACGATAAGAATCCGGCCGAGCCGGATGCCAAGTTCATCGATGAGGTGCGCACCGGCAAGGACTTGAAGGGCGTTGTTGCTGGCGATGGCGGCAAGGTCGGCACCGGCGGAATGGCCACCAAGGTCTCCGCGGCACGCCTGGCTACCCGCGGTGGCATTCCAGTGCTGCTGACCTCTACGGACAATATTGGGCCCGCGCTTGCCGACGCCTCCGTGGGCACCGTCTTCCACACCCGCGAGGAACGCCAGCTGTCTGCCTGGAAGTTCTGGGCGCTCTACTGCGCCGATACCGGTGGAGCCGTCCGCCTCGATGAAGGCGCCAAGGAGGCCGTCACCAAGGGCGGCACCTCGCTGCTCGCCGTTGGTATTACCGATGTGCAAGGCGAGTTCAACAAGGGAGAAATCATCGACATCCTGGGCCCGAATGGTGAGGTCATCGGCCGCGGTGAAGTGCGCTTCGATTCCGAGGAGCTGCACGCCATTAAGGGCAAGAAGATGGAAGAGCTTCCTGAGGAGCAGCGCCGTTCCGTCGTCCATGCGGATTACCTCTCCAACTTCGCTTCCCGCATCTAAACCCGAGTCCGAGATTCCCCGTATGGTTGGGGCATGAAGTATTTCATGGGACCGGAAACCTGGCAGCCGATGGTAGAAGACATCGAGGCTGCCGGGCACCAACGCGTAAGCAGCATCGAGGACGCCGAGGTCTATATCAATAATGCGCCCAACCCGCGCCGCATCCCGGAGATGCCGGAGAATATCGGTTGGGTGCAGCACTGTTTTACCGGCGTCAATCAGCTCATTGATGCAGGCATCATTACCTCAGACGGCGTGCCATGGTGCAACTCCGCCGGCGCCTTTGCCCAGCCAGTGGCCGAGTCCGCACTCGGGTTGGCCCTTTCCCAGGCGCACCACCACAAGGCCTTCGCCCAAGCTGCTACGTGGTCGGTGGCCAAGGAGCTGGATGAATCCCAGGCCTGGCTCTATAACCAGCAAGGGCCGAAGAGGGTAGCGATCTTTGGCGCTGGGGGCATCGGCAAGCAGCTCATTAAGCTCCTGCAGCCCTTTGGCGTGCACATTACCGCGATCAATCGCTCCGGCCGCGCGGTGGAAGGCGCCGATGAGGTCGTGCCCATGGACCAAGCCCAGCACGTTTGGGGCGAGGCGGATTTCATCTTCTGCATCCTCCCGGCCACCAAGGACACCGAGGGGCTTATCGATGCCGCCACTTTCCGCGCCATGAAGCCCTCCGCCATCTTCATCAACGTCGGCCGCGGCAGCACCGTAGTAACCGATGACCTCGTGGAAGCCTTGCGCAGCGGCGACATCGCCGGCGCCGGCTTAGAGGTTATGGATCCCGAGCCGCTGCCCGATGGCCATCCCCTTTATGATCTGCCTAATTGCACCATGACGCCCCACATGGCCGCCTCTGCGCACGTAGCTCAATATCACCTAGGCGCCATCTTCAACGCCAATGCTGCGGCGTGGAAGAGGGGAGAGGCCATGCCCACCCGCGTCGATGTGGAGGCCGGATACTAATGAAGTACGCGATGCTGCCCACCCCGTGGGAGGAAACCCTGCAGGCCCTCGATGCCGCCGGGCACGAACGCGCCCCACTGGAGGAGGCCGAGGCCCTCATCTTCAACGGTGGCCCGGATGATTTCCCGCAGCCGCTGCCGCCAAGCGTAGGCCTAGTCCAAGTCCCGTTTGCTGGTGTGGACCACCTGCTCGACGTCATGCGAAATACCTCCGCCCGCTGGTCGAACGCGGCAGGGCTATATGATGCCACCGTGGCCGAGTCCACCATTGCGCTCCTGCTCGCCCAATTGCATGCGCACAAGCGCGTGGGAACGAGCTGGGATAACCGCGATGAGGTCGAGGCCCACACCAGCTTCCTTTTTGAGGATAAGACGGTGGCGGTGGTGGGTGCCGGGGGCATCGGAAAGCGGCTCATCCGCATGCTAGAAGGCTTCGGCCCACGCATTATTGCGGTCAATCGCTCCGGTAACCCGGTTGAAGGCGCCGATGAAACCTATGCCACCTCCGATATCGAGCGCGTGTGGCCGACCGCCGATTATTTCGTGGCGCTCGCTCCGCTCACGGAACAAACCCGCCAGCTTTTCGGTGCCTCTGCTTTCCGCGCCATGCCGAACCACGCCGTGGTCATTAACGTTGGGCGCGGCCCGTTGGTGGATACCGATGCGCTGGTCGAGGCCCTGCGCGCCGGCCAGATCGCCGGCGCCGGCCTGGACGTCACCGACCCCGAGCCGCTGCCCGATGGGCACCCGCTGTGGGACATGCCCAACGTGGTCATTACCCCGCACCTTGCCAATCCGCCGTATTCGGTGCGCCGCCGCATCGGCGCGCATGCAGCAAAGGTCATGGAGCGCTTTGCCGCTGGTGAGGCAATCCCCACGGAAGTAGATACTGAAGCCGGCTACTGATGGATAGGCCCCGGTAACCGCGCTGACGATGGCCAGCTTAACCCCACCGCGGCTGAGGTCGCTGAAAAGCGCGTGGCCTTTCGTTAGGCTGGTATGGCATGAGCAACACTGAACGCGAAGAAGTTCTGTCCAAAGCCCGTGCTGCCAAGGATGTTGCGCCCGTCGTGGCGCAGCTATCCACGCCGCGCAAGAACGAAATCTTGCAGCGCGCAGCCGAAAACCTCATTGCCCACACCGAGGATATCCTCGCCGCTAATAAGCAAGATATCGAAGCTGGCCGCGAGCGCGGCATGTCCGAGTCCCTCATTGACCGCCTATCCCTCGACGCCGCCCGCGTGGAGGGCATCGCTGGCGGCCTGCGCCAGGTTGCCGGCCTCCAGGACCCGGTAGGGGAGATCCTGCAGGGCCGCACCATGGACAACGGCATCCAGATGAAGCAGGTGCGCGTCCCGCTCGGCGTGATGGGCATGGTCTATGAGGCCCGCCCGAACGTCACCGTGGACGCCTTTGGTTTGGCCATCAAGTCCGGCAACGTGCCGCTGCTGCGCGGTTCCAAGTCTGCCCGCAACTCCAATGCCAAGCTGGTAGAAATCCTGCAGGATACCCTCGCCGAGTTCGATCTACCGCGTGAGGCCGTGCAGCTCCTGCCGTGCGAGACCCACGATTCCGTCCAGGACCTCATCACCGCTCGTGGCCTGGTGGACCTGGTCATTCCGCGTGGTGGCGCCAAGCTTATTGAAGCCGTGGTCACCGGCGCCACCGTCCCGGCCATTGAGACCGGCACCGGCAACTGTCACTTCTACGTGGATGTCTCTGCGGACCTGGACAAGGCTATCGACATGGTCATCAACGGCAAGACCCGCCGCACCTCCGTATGCAACTCCACGGAGTGCGTGCTTATCGACGCCGCCTTGGACGACTCCGCCAAGCTGCGCATCATCACCGCGCTGCAGGAGGCGGGCGTGACCATCCACGGCGATGTCGCTGAGCTCGAGGCCTTCGGCGTCAAGGATGCCGTGCAGGCCACCGAGGAGGACTGGCGCGAGGAGTCGCTGTCCATGGATATCTGCGCCAAGGTGGTCGACGGCGTCGACGGTGCCATTGCCCACATCGCCGAATTCACCACTGGCCACACCGAGGCCATCGCCGCGCAAGACGCCGACGTCCTAATGAAGTTCGGCAACGAGGTGGATGCCGCTGCGGTCATGCTCAACGCCTCTACCGCCTTCACTGACGGCGAGGTCTACGGCATGGGTGCGGAAATCGGCATTTCCACCCAGAAGCTGCATGCCCGCGGCCCGATGGCACTTCCGGAGCTGACCTCTACCAAGTGGATCCTGCAGGGTACCGGTCAGACCCGCCCCTAGTAGTGCGACTATAATCATCACCCATGACTAGCCCACAGCGCATCGGCATCATGGGTGGCACTTTTGATCCCATCCACAACGGCCACTTGGTAGCGGCCAGCGAGGCTGCACACCGGTTTGCCCTCGATACCGTCGTCTTTGTTCCCACCGGCCAGCCGTGGCAAAAGTCCCACCGCGACGTCACGGCGGCCGAGCACCGCTACTTGATGACGATGGTGGCCACGGCCTCTAATCCGCGCTTTACCGTATCGCGCGTAGACATTGACCGCGAGGGGCCCACCTATACCATCGATACGCTGCGCGACCTGCGCGAACTCTTCCCGGAGGCGGAGTTTTATTTCATTACCGGTGCCGATTCGCTGGCATCCATCATGAGCTGGCATAACTGGGAAGAGATGCTGGAGATGGCGCACTTTGTGGGCGTTACCCGCCCCGGCTATGAGCTAAGCGCAGATATGCTGCCCGCCGATGCGCAGGAGGATATCGATCTTATCGACATTCCCGCGATGGCTATCTCTTCTACCGCTTGCCGCGAACGCGCCGCTCAAGGCCAGCCCGTGTGGTACCTAGTTCCGGATGGGGTGGTGCAGTACATCACCAAGAACAATCTCTACGGGCCTAACCCAGATAAGCCCCTGTAGAAACTTCCGCAGCCTTCCCCAGATTTTGGGCACGGGCCTGCTAAACGTGCAAGAATAGACTCTCAATAGAGATAGTTCATACCGAATATATTCAGACGCGAAAAGGGAATTTTTACACATTGTCTACTTCTGATCTCGCCCGCCGCATGGCAGAAACCGCGGCCCACGCCGCGCAAGAAAAACTGGCCACCAATATCGCGGCCATTGATGTCTCCGATGTCCTCGCCATTACCGAGGTCTTCGTACTCGCTTCTGCAGACAACGAGCGCCAAGTGGCCTCCATCGTGGATGAAGTCGAAGACGAAATGACTAAGCAAGGCTTCGAGCCGCAGCGCCGCGAAGGCAACCGCGAGAACCGTTGGGTGCTGCTGGACTATGGCAATATCGTCGTCCACGTTCAGCGCAATGACCAGCGCGAGTTCTACGGCCTAGACCGCCTGTACCACGATTGCCCGGCACTGGAGATCGAGGGCATCGAGGCCCCAGAGCGTCCGGGCGAATGGACCAATGGCGTTAACCCGCGTGAAGTTGATTCCATCGACGAGCTCCCCTTGGCCGATAAGGTCCCTGGTGAGGACGAGGAGCTTTAAACCCGCATGAGCCGCCGCCTGATCCTGATCCGCCACGGACAAACTACCTATAACGCCACCGGCCGCATGCAGGGCCACTTGGATACCGAGCTGTCCGAGCTGGGCTATGAGCAGGCCCGCGCCGCCGCGCGCCTGCTGCAGGATCAGTGCGTGTCTAAAATCGTCGCCTCCGATCTCCTCCGCGCGCGCGAAACTGCGCGCGTGGTCGCCGAGGCCCTCGGCATGGATTTCACCACGGATGCCCGCCTGCGCGAGACGCACCTAGGCCAGTGGCAGGGCAGAACTTCCGCCGAGGTAGATACCGAGTTCCCCGGCGCGCGCGCCATCTGGCGCCACGACCCCACTTGGGCCCCGCCGCAGGGCGAATCCCGCGTGGACGTGGCCGAGCGTGCCCGGCCTGTCGTCGATGAGCTCATGGCAGACTTCGCTGGCTGGGACCAAGGCCCCGTCCTCATCGTGGCCCATGGCGGCGCTATCTCGGCGCTGACCTGCCACCTGCTGGGCCTTGACCATGCGCAGTACGGGATCCTTTCCGGATTGAAAAATACCCACTGGTCGCAACTGACCGCCCGCCCGGACTTTAACCCGGACACGCCGCTGTCTTCGCTGGAGTTCACTCCAGATAATGTGGGCAGCGCCCAGTGGTATTTCGACGGCTGGAATATGGGCGGCGAGGTCACCGGGGACGGCGGGGCGGATATCTAGTGACGGTTCGCGTCATTACGGATTCCTCCGCGGGCCTGCCGCCGGAGCTGGCGGAGCAGCTATCCATCACGGTCGTTGACCTCCACCTCATGGAAAGCCACGGCAAAGATGGCCTGGAGCGTTCCACCTCGGGCTTGAGCGCGCTGGAGCTGGCCGCCGCCTACGGCCGCGAAATGGAGCGCGCCCAAGATGAGGGAGTGGTGGCCATTCACCTGTCCAAAGAGCTATCTTCCACTTATTCCGCCGCGGTATCGGCCTCCGGCGTCTTTCCGCACACGGTGCGGGTGATTGACTCCGGTTCGGCCGGCATGGTCATGGGTGCGGCCGCGATGTCCGCGGCTAAGTTGGCCTCCCGTGGCGCCAGTTTGGACGAGTGCTACGCAGCGGCCATCGATACCCTCAAACGCGCGGCTACCTGGGTTTACCTGCATTCCACGGAGGATCTGCGCCGCTCTGGCCGCCTTTCCCCGGCCACGGCCGTGCTTTCTACGGCGCTTTTGGCCACCAAGCCGATTATGTCGATTACCCGCGGCAAGCTGGAGCTGGTGGGTAAGACCCGCACCCAGACCAAGGCTTTTACCAAGCTGGTGGACCTCATCGCCTCCCGCGCGGACGGTGAGCCGGCCTTCGTCGCCATTCAGCACAACCACGCCGAAGATGCGGCTGCCAAGCTGGAGGCGCTCCTTGAAGCGGCGCTGCCGCAAGGTTCGTCCTTTATCTGCACTCCGCTTAACGACGTCCTCGCTGTCCACGCCGGACCCTCCGCCATTGGCGTCTCCGCCGTGTTTAGCTCCGAGCCGCCCGCGGAACCTGTGCAGTCTCACACACGTGGTCGACCTCGCGCCTTCCCGCCGCGCCGATCTGTGGATAACTAGACCCATCGCGCCGGGTTAGTTGACGCCCACAACAAGTTATCCACAGCCCGCCTTCGCCTGGCATACCGCTTAATTGCGCTCGGGCTTAGGCTCAGCGCCATGGCGGCACCCAAGATCAGCGAACGACTCCGCGAATTTACCCAACCCACCGGCGAGGAAGAGCTCCTCGCCGTCGATTACCCGCGCCCGCGACTGCGCATCAGCTCCTGGCAAGCCTGCGCCATGGTTGTCCTCCTTGTCATCGGCGTGGTGGTCTGGCTCGGCATCAATGCACGCTCGGACGAATCCTCCGGCATGCCCGAGCCCGCGGCATTAAGCGATGCCCCTAGCGAGGAGCCCAGCGAAATCATCGTCTCGGTCATCGGCGAAGTTGCAGAGCCCGGGCTGAAAACACTCGAGCCCGGCGCGCGTGTGGCCGATGCCCTCGACGCCGCCCAGCCGCTACCAGGCGCCGAGACTATGGCTCTCAACCATGCGCAGCGGCTTTCCGACGGCCAACAGCTCCACATCCTGCCCTCCGGCGCCGCTCCACCTCCCGCACCCGGCGAACCTGCCCCAGCCAGCGACAACTCCAGCAGCCCCGGCGGCAGCGCTAGCGGCAGCGGCGTGAGTCTCAATAGCGCCACCGCCGAGGAGCTCACCGAACTCAAGGGGGTCGGCGAGGTAACCGCGCAAGCCATCGTGGCCTACCGCGAAGAGCACGGCGGTTTCAAGGACGTGGAAGAACTCCTCGAGGTCTCCGGCATCGGGCCGGCGAAGCTGGCGCAGCTTAAAGACCAGGTCCAGCTCTAACCCGTACTCGAGCGTGCGATGCGAGAACTGCGGCTCGTCCCCGGCGCGGCCACCGCCTGGCTGTCCGTCATCGCCGTGCTGCTCGCCGGCCGCGTCTGGGCTATCGCACTCATCGCAGTCGTTGTCGCGCTGTGCCTCATTGCCCGTCAGTGGGGCCAAGCGCTCTTCTGCGGGGCGGTCGCTGGGGGTGCGGCGTTCGTCGCCGCGGTGCGCCAGGCTCGTGCTGCCGCCTTCGACCTCGGCACCGAAGTCACCGGGCGCCTTGTCACTGCACCGACGCAGACGAGTACGGGTGGCTGGCTGCTCAAGCTCAAGGTTCCGGGATACCCCACCCAGCTGCCGGTCTTTAGCCCGGAACCAGTCCCGGCGGCTGCTGGCGCCGAACTTACGGTCGGGGTGAGGGTAGGGGAGTCGGATAGGCCGGGCGTCGGAAAGCTCAGCGCCAATGCCACCGAGGTGCAGGTGACCGCCGAGCCCGAAGGCCTGGACGGCTGGGCGGCCAGCGTGGCCGAGAATTTCCGCGCGCTGGTCCTTGATACCGTCGGGCCCTCCAGCCAAGGCCTGATTCCCGGCATGGTGCTCGGCGATACCGCGCTGCAAGATACCGCCGAACGCGACTTGTATATTGCCACCGGGCTCTCGCACTTGAGCGCTGTATCTGGCGCCAATGTGGCCATCGTCTGCTCCGCCGCGGCCGTGGTGTGCGCCGCCTTCGCGCTCGGGCCCCGCGCCCGCGTGGCCGCCTCCCTGTGCGCCCTTGCCACCTATGTTCTGCTTGTGGGCTTCGAGCCCTCCGTCCAACGCGCGGCCGTCGCCGGGGTAGTAGGCCTGCTTGCCGTGCTCAATTCCACGCGCATGGAGCCCATCCATGCGCTCAGCCTGGGCATCATCGCGCTGCTCTTTGTGGATTCCGACCTCGCCGTGCACTTTGGTTTTGCCCTATCGTGCGCCGCGACGCTCGGCATCGTGACGCTGAGCCCGCTCATCTATAAGCATTTGGCCGTGACCGGCTGGCCCGCCATCTTTCTGCGCGCGGTCGCCGTGGCCATCGCCGCCGATATCGTCACCCTCCCGCTGGTCGCGCTCATGTCCGGCGAGGTCTCCGTCGTTTCCGTGCTGGCCAATATCCTCGTCGAGCCTGCCACCGTGCCGATTACCATCGTGGGGCTCATCGCCACCATCTTTGCCCAGCTCGGCCCGCTGGACGTGCTGGGCGCCGGCTTGCTCCGCCTGATTGAGCCCTTCTCGTGGTGGATTAATACCATCGCCCACGGCGTGGCCGACCTGCCCGTGGTCACCATCCCCGCCACCCCGCTTTTTACGCTGCTTGCCTACGCCTGGATCATTGCCGGCCTCCTCTATCACCGCCCGTGGCTCACCCTGGTGCTGACGCTGGCGGGCATCGCCTGGCTCGGCCTGGCCGCAGGCTAGAATGGCGGGCATGCCTCCAGTACACCTCATCCTCGGCGACGATGAATTCCTCACCGAACGCGCCCGCCTGCACATCCAGCGCGCCGCGGCCGAGGAGAGCGGACCCACCGGTGCCCGCCCCGAGCTGACGAAGCTAAAAGCCTCCGAGGTCTCTGAGGGCGAAATCCTGGAGGCCACCAGCCCGTCGCTGTTTGGCGATAACCGCGTCATCGTCATCAGCGACTGCGAGCGCGCTGGCAAAGAAGTAGTCGATATCATCCTGCGCGCCTGCGCCAATCCCGCGCCGGGCATGACCATGGTCATCATCTACTCCGTGACGGCCAAGACGCTGAAGAAAAAGAAGAAACAGCCCGAGCTCGTGGCCAAGCTGCGCAAGATTGCGGAGGTCCACGAGGTCTTTTCGCTCTACCCCAATGAGCTGGGCCAATGGGCCACCCGCGAATTTTCCAGCCACGGCGTGCGCCCCACCCCGGACGTTATCCACGCCGTGCTCGAGGGAGTGGGCTCTGACCTGCGCGAGCTGGCCTCGGCCATCTCCCAGCTGGTCTCCGATACCGGCGGCAATGTCACCCGCGAGGCGGTGCAAAACTACTACGTCGGCGTGGCCGAGGTGGCCAACTGGGACATTGCCGACGCCGCCGTCGCCGGCCGCGTCGAAGCCGCCGTATCCACCTGCCGCCGCGCCCTCCAACTGGGCGCGAGCCCCGTAGCGATTGCAGCCGCGCTGGCCAATAAGGTCGGCGCCGTCGCCCGCCTCTACTCCGCGCGCGGGGACCAGTACTCGCTGGCGAGCCAAACCGGCCTAGCACCCTACGTGGTCAAAATGACCCAGCCGGTGGCCCGCCGCTGGTCCGCCGATAATGTCACCAAGGCTGTCATCCTCGTCTCAGAGCTCGATGCCGCCGTCAAAGGCCAAGGCGGTGAGCCCGAATTCGCCATAGAAGCGGCCGTCAAACGCGTCGCGGAACTGGCGCGATAAGCTAGAAACCATGTCTGAGACGCAAGTGCAAGAATTCGCCGGTCGGCTCTTTGACATGGCGCGCGAGGGCAACCTGGACCTCCTCGCCTATATCGACCACGGCGTGAATATCGACCTCGTCAACCACGAAGGCCAGTCCTTTATCATGCTCGCCGCCTATCATGGCCACGCCGAGCTAGTTGCCGCACTTGCCCGCGCCGGCGCGGACGTCAACCTGCTCAATGATCGCGGCCAGTCCCCACTGGCCGGTGCCATCTTTAAGAAGGAGGACGCGGTTATCGGCGCCCTCCTTTCCGCCCACGCCGACCCCACCGCCGGCCAGCCTTCCGCGCTGGATTCCGCCCGCCTGTTCGGCCGCGAGGACCTCATCCCGCGCCTCGAAAGCGAGGCGGGGGAGTGACCTGGACATCCTTTTTCACCCTCTTGTTGATGAACCTGGTGGGCGTCGCCTCGCCGGGACCGGACATCATTTTGGTGACCCGCTACGCCACCCGCTCGCGCCGCCATGCCATTGCGGCGGCCGCCGGCATTCAGATCGGCGTGCTCTTTTGGTGCGCCGCCACCGTTTTCGGCGCCGCCGCGCTGCTGACGGCCTTCCCGGAAATCCTCGGCGCGGTCCAAGCCGTCGGCGGCTGCTTCCTGGTATTTATGGGTTCGCGCGCGCTGCGCAGCGGCATCGCCCAGCGCGCCAACCCGCCCGTGGACTTAGAAGACGCCGCCGCCCAGCTCGGCCGCCTGCGCACCGCCTTCAAGGTGGGGCTAGCCACGAATATGTCCAACCCGAAAATCGTGCTCTTCCTCGCCGCGATGATCGCCCCGCTGCTTCCCGCCAGCCCACCCGCATGGTTGGCCATCGCGCTCACGCTCTCGTTATCGCTGTCGGCCTTCCTCTTCTTCCTCGTCGTCGCCACGGTGATTTCCACCAACGCGGTTCGCCGCAAGCTCATCGCCGCCGGCCCGTGGATCGACATCGGCTCTGGCCTCTTCTTCATCATCGCCGGCATCGTCCTTATCATCTCCGGCGGGCAGAACCTGCTGGCTTAAAACAGGCGCGGCGTGCCCTCGGCCACCGTGTCCAGCACCCACTGGGTCCAGCGGGCGACGGTGGAGGCACGCCGCCGGGACGTCGCCAAGCTCAGCCCCAGCCCCTCCATGGCCGCACAAATCTCCGCGGTGCTGGCCACCGCGCCGCGGGCCAAGCTGAGCTCTAGGACTTCGCGGAAAACCCGCCGCGCCGCCAGCGCCCGTATGAGCGCTGCATTCCGGGCGTCGCGCTGCGGCTGCTCGATAACCCGCCGCCCGTGCTCCGTCGGCTCCCACATGTCCTCCACCGGCTCCGCCAGGCCCAGGTAGCGCGCGGCGTTGGCATAATAATCCGCCTGCCGCGGATCGAAGTCATAGCGGTGGGTAATCTCCGCCTTGCTTAGCGGCTGCAGCGCCATGAGCTCGAGCAGGTTGACCACCCGCTCGAAGCTATTAGCCTGTGGGAAGGGCACGGCCGGCTCGGGTTCGGGCTCTACCGCCCGCACAATGTCGAGCGCCGCCTGGGGGTCCAGATGCGAGGCGGACAGCGCGTAGCGGGCGCTATCCACCAGCGCAATGCTGCGAAAATCCGCCGGGTCCCGAAACTCATAGCGGTACAGGTGGAAAATACCATTGGAATACACCAGGTAGACCGGCACGACATCCTTGGCCAGGCGCTGCTGGAAGCGCCGGTAGGGAAAATATAGCTGCCGGATATTGAAATCATCCGAAAGGTGATTCTTCGCCTCCACCAGCACCAGGTGCTCGAGCGATTCAAAGCCGCCGTCGATTTCCATCTGCGCGCGGTCCACTGCCACATCTACACCCAAGTCCGGCAGCCGCACCTTAAGCCCGCGCGTGGACATACGACCCGCCACCGTCGCCTGCAACGGCCCGCACCCCAGGAAATCCTCTAGCATCCCGCTTGCCGACGCCCCATTTAACGCCACCGCCTCCGAGCTCACCCCCTCCAACGAAAGAGTGTCCAGACCCGCCGGCAGCTCCAGCGTGCGTACCTCGCCGCGCTGCGTTTGTGGAAACTGCTCGTACAGGTTGAATCGCCCCACCAGATATTCGCTGCGGCTGACCGGTAAGATTCCCAGTTGGAGACGCTGAAAAATCCACGGCCGCGACGTAGAAAAATCATGCTTGGCCATCAGCCGCGGCTGCCGGCCCGAGAGCCGTTCTAGCTCCCGCGCGCCGATATAGAAATACCCGCGCCGCTCCAGCTCCGCGTCGTATCCCGCCGCCAGGATGCGCAGCCACCCCCAGTCATTGACGCCGAGCTTCACCGACTCCGGCACACCAAAGCGCGCCCGCAGCTCCGGCGCTTCCGGCCCGCTAGTCACCGCGGACCTCGTAATTGCGCACCAGGACCTCGTCGACTTTGCCGCGTTTCGAACCAACGGAGTTAATCGCCCGCGTTGCCCCCACGATTCCTACTTCATAGTCCGCATAAAGCTCGCGGATGAACTCGGTGGCCGAATTAGACAACAGGAACTTCACCCCGCGCCTATCCAAGTCATCGCAGACCTCTTTGAGGCGCTGTTGTTCCGCACGGTCAAAGCCGCCCTTTTGGTAGCCGGTAAACGAGCTTGTCACGTTCACCGGGTCATAAGGAGGGTCGAAGTACACGAAGTCCCCTTCGCGCGCCTCTACTACCGCCGCGGCGAAATCACCCTGCGAGAAGGCCACATCATTATCCGCAAAATAGCGGTGCACCGCGCGCAGCGTGTCTTCATCGCAGATGGTGGGATTCTTATAACGCCCAAACGGGGCATTAAATTGGCCGGCCGCGTTCACGCGATACAGGCCGTTATAGCAGGTGCGGTTGAGATAAAGCGTCCGCGCGGCGCGCTCAACGGGGGAGAGGGCGGCAAACTCGTGGGCATCCCGGTCCACTGCGCGAAGCGCATAGAAAAACTCTGCCTCATTGGGGTAGCCCGCGAGTTCCTCTATGAGCTCATCGACGCCGCCGCGCACCACCTCATAGAGGTTAATGAGCTCACTATTGAGATCGTTGACCCGTGCGCTGGCCGGTTCGAGAGAGAAAAGCACCGCGCCGCCACCGATGAAGGGTTCATAATAACGCCGCGGGTTCTCCGCCGGCAGGGCGGCGTGGATATGCGGCAAGAGCTGGCGCTTCCCGCCCGCCCATTTCACCAGTGGCTTAACGTTTTTCATCGTTGACTCATCTTAGCCGCCCTACCGGACACAAGCACCATCGGGCTTTCGAACGTGCGAGCGGATAAGTCGGGTGCGCGGCCGGGCGGGGCTTGGCGCCCTGGTTGTCCAACGTCACAGTTTTCCCGAAAAGTGCCATGACGGGCGCAAACGCGCAGCCGTGCCGGCGGGAGATCCTCATGGCGTGTATGGCGGTTTCCCTGACCGAATATAAGGTAATAAAATCGCCCCAAAACCCTTAGTTTGTAGACAAAATAGAATTTCCTCACATTTTCTTAGGGAGAAAGAAAAGTTACTGAAGCTTGAAGAGCGTCGGGACAGAAAGGGGCATTTATGCCGCGTATATCAAAAATCCGAGTCGCTGCGCTCAACCTCGTCATCGAGAACGGTTATGACGGGTTCACCATGGAGGAGCTCGCTCACGAAGTGGGCGTTTCCCGCCGTACGCTTTTTAATTACATAAAAGACAAAGAATCGGCAGTTTTAGGCCCCGAAATGTCGGAGGAAGTGGAGAACCAATTCCAAAATTTCGCCGCAGGATTGCCCACCGGAAGCCTGCGCGAAGATTCCAAAATCATGGCTATGACCGTATTCAATCGTGCCGTAGGCGATGAGTTCTTCCCCGAAATCTCCCAGCTCACGGCCCAGGCGTTGGCTAAGGATACGAAGCTGCGCGCTCTGTACTGCCAGCGCAATAGCCGCATCATTCAGCGCGTCCGCCAGGCGGTGCAGGCCCGCGAAGGTTGGAAGTCCTCCGACCCGCGTCTCACGCCGACCGTCAATATCATCCACACCCAGTTCCTGACCGCCTTCGAGACCTTCGTGGAAACCCGTGGCGGAACTTCGCTTGCCGACGCCTTCCGTAGCGCCGGCGCCATCTTCGAAGACTACTTCAACGACGACCTGGCCTAAGCGCCCCGCCTAAGTCTCACCGGCCCTGCCTGCCGGTTCCGCCGCCCAAAATGAGCTAAGAAAATCCCCCGGTCGCGCTCCGTAGAGCGCGACCGGGGGATGATCTGTGCAATGGCTCTTA
The DNA here is from genome assembly GCF_030229735.1 of Corynebacterium sp. MSK074. Taxonomy (NCBI): domain Bacteria; kingdom Bacillati; phylum Actinomycetota; class Actinomycetes; order Mycobacteriales; family Corynebacteriaceae; genus Corynebacterium; species Corynebacterium sp. MSK074. The sequence goes on along the minus strand of NZ_JASPIX010000003.1, from coordinate 90,626 downwards.
GTCCATCTTGTTGAACGCGGAAGCCATGCCGGACTTCTTGTTGGCTGCGGTGTTGCGGTGGAAGACACCCTTGGACACGGACTTGTCCAGGGCACGGGATGCCACGCGCAGCTGCTTCTCAGCAGCAGCCTTGTCGCCAGCGGCAACGGTCTCGCGGAACTTGCGGATCTCGGTACGGACGGCGGAGCGAACGGACTTGTTGCGCTGACGTGCCTTCTCGTTGGTGATAACGCGCTTCTGCTTGGACTTGATATTTGCCATGAAAAATACCTCTTAGTAATCGAAAGTGATTGACGTAGAAACCGACCTACTCGGACTACTCCCGCGGCCAGCAATTACTGGCGCGCTCGGCGCTGGTATTCGAAGAGCGAACCCAAGGTCCTGCCCGCCCCGACCAGCGCGCCCGGCAAGTAAGTAACCAACACACAATAGCAGTACCGAACCCGACCTGCCAAAACCCTCCCCGCGGCCGCGGCCTTCACTCCGGCTAGGCCCAGTGGTAGCGCGCCCGCAACCTATTCGCGATTCGTTCGAACCTGCGTTCCGGAAAAAGCGTGCCTTGCCGGCGCACCTGCTCCTCGGATACCTCGAGCAGGCGGTCGAGGCGCACCCAGCAATCGCAGCCGGACTCGTCCCACTCGCCGGAGCCGATTTCCAGCCAGGCGTCGTCAAGCGCGTGCTTTGGGTTGGGGGAGATAAGCAAACCCAACACCGTGGTGCGGGTGCGGCCGACGACCAAAATGGCGCGCTCGCGCGGTGGCGCCTGCTTGCCTTCGGCCGGTACCCACACCCAGACCACCTCGCCGGAATCGGCCTGGCCGTCCATATCGGGGGTGAAAAATATGGACCGGGGGTGGGAGGCAGTGGCTTCTACCTGGATATCGGCGGCCTTTCGCGGCTCGTGGAACTCATCCGACCTATCCAGCCCCAACCGGGAATTAATGCGGCTCAGGCCGGTGTCTATTGGCTCGCGCTCGCTGATTCCCAGCGCTTGGCGCAGACGGGTGAGCATGCCACTTTTCATGTCGACTATTGTAGACGTATGTCTGAAAACTTTGCGGCCACGACGTTTACGGATCCCGCCCGAATCCGAAACTTCTGCATTATTGCTCACATCGACCACGGCAAGTCGACGCTGGCGGACCGCATCCTGCAGCTATCCAAGGTGGTTGCGGAGCGCGATATGCGTGATCAGTTCCTCGATAATATGGACATCGAGCGCGAGCGCGGCATCACCATTAAGGCGCAGAACGTGCGCCTGCCGTGGGTGCCCCAGTCCGGCACCGCGCAGGGGGAGCAGATTGTCATGCAGATGATCGACACCCCCGGCCACGTGGACTTTACCTACGAGGTCTCCCGCGCGCTCGAGGCATGTGAGGGCGCCATCTTGCTTGTCGACGCCGCCCAGGGCATCGAAGCCCAAACCCTCGCCAACCTCTACCTGGCGATGGAAAACGACCTGGAAATCATCCCGGTCCTCAATAAAATCGACCTGCCAGCCGCCGACCCGGAAAAATACGCGCTGGAAATCGCCAATATCATCGGCTGCGAGCCGGAAGAGGTGCTGCGCGTGTCGGGCAAGACCGGCGAGGGCGTGGTCGAGCTGCTGGACAAGGTCTGCGAGCTAGTTCCGCCGCCGTCTTCTGAATTCGACGCCGATGCACCGGCCCGCGCCATGATTTTTGACTCCGTCTATGACACCTACCGCGGCGTGGTGACCTATATCCGCATGGTGGACGGCAAGCTCACCCCGCGCCAGAAGGTCACCATGATGTCGACCAACGCCAACCACGAGCTGCTGGAAATCGGCATTGTGTCGCCCACGATGCAAAAGTGCGAGGGCTTAGGGCCCGGCGAGGTGGGCTACCTTATTACCGGCGTAAAGGACGTCCGTGAGACCAAGGTGGGCGATACCGTCACCTGGTCCAACGGCGGCGCCGAGACCCCACTCAAGGGCTACAAGGATCCGGACCCGATGGTCTACTCCGGCCTTTTCCCCATTTCCCAGGCCGACTTCCCGGACCTGCGCGATGCTTTGGAAAAGCTGCAGCTTAACGACGCCTCCCTTACCTTCGAGCCCGAAACCTCCGTCGCCCTTGGCTTTGGTTTCCGCTGCGGCTTCTTGGGACTTTTGCACATGGAAATCACCCGCGACCGCTTGGAGCGCGAGTTCGGCCTCGACCTGATTTCCACCGCGCCTTCCGTGACCTACCGAGTGGTGGCTGAAGACGGCGAGGAAAAGTGGGTCCATAACCCGTCTGACTGGCCGGAAGGAAAACTTACCGAGGTCTATGAACCAGTGGTGAAGATGACCGTCATCGTGCCCGAGCAGTTCGTCGGCCCCACCATGGAGCTGTGCCAGTCTAAGCGCGGCCAGATGGGCGGCATGGACTACCTTTCCGAGGACCGCGTTGAGCTGCGCTACACCATGCCGCTCGGCGAAATCATCTTTGACTTCTTCGATATGCTCAAGTCCCGCACCAAGGGCTACGCCTCGCTGAACTATGAGGAGGCCGGCGAGCAGCTCGCGGACCTAGTTAAGGTCGACATCCTGCTCAACGGCGACCCGGTCGACGCCTTTTCCGCCATCGTCCACCGCGATTCCGCCCAGTGGTATGGCAATAAGATGACCAAGAAGCTCAAGGAGCTCATCCCGCGCCAGCAGTTCGAGGTGCCCGTCCAGGCGGCCATCGGCTCGAAGATCATCGCCCGCGAAAACATCCGCGCCATGCGCAAGGACGTGCTGGCGAAGTGCTACGGCGGCGATATCTCCCGTAAGCGCAAGCTGCTGGAGAAGCAGAAGGCCGGTAAGAAGCGCATGAAGACGCTGGGCTCCGTCTCGGTGCCGCAGGAGGCCTTCGTGGCCGCGCTGTCTACCGACGCCGACGATTAATCCACCCCAAGCATGCCGAACTCACCTCGCAGCCACGCCGTGGTTGCGAGGTTGTCAGCTGCCGGATTCCACGGCAGGCTTGAGCGCCCCGGTCCGCGCAGGAGGGTTGGGCCTGGGGCTTCAGGCGAGTAGTTAGGTTGAATCGGCCCAGGGTGGGACCCAGACTATTCGACCCTGGCGCCGCTCGAGGCGGCCGCGCACCGGCGGAGCGTGCGGATCGTCGTCGTTGACGCCGTTGTGATACGGGCACGCCACGCTGAGATTCGCCATATTGGTCTCGCCGCCGTGCTTCCACGCCTGCAGGTGGTGGATCTGGCACTTATCCGCCGGATAGTTGCACTCGGCCCACGGGCAGGTGGGGTTTTCCGCGCCCGCCATGAGGCGCTGCTTATCCGAGGCATGCCGCGAGGTGCGATACAGGTTCACCGCTCCCTCATAAGGATGGACGAGGGTGACAAGCCCGCATTCGGCCAAGCGCTTTTCTACCAGCTTCGCGCCGCTGATTTCAGCGCCATTGGTCAGGCGCAGCGTGATTTCCTCGCCTCCACCGCTTAAGATTTCATCCAATTCATCGAGCTGGATGATGATATTCGTCGTCGCGGCAGGCCGCGCCGCAGCCCCGCCGCGGAAGAAGATATTCTCTACGGAATCGAGCGGCTTCTCCTCGTTGATGCTGGCGTGCAGGTCAGCAATGAAATCGGAATCGCCGGTAATCGATAGCGTCGACGGGCCGCCCTTGCGCCGCGTCATCCGCACGCCTTTCTCCGGCTGCCGCGGCGGATACAGCTCCTTCAACCGCGTGCGCGCGAGCTGCTCCACGTCCTGGTTGGTCGCGCACAATTCAGCGCGCAGCGCCCACGCATCCCGCTTGGATTTCGTGCGTGAGACGTACTTTTCGATAATCTTCAACGTCGCCAAGCAATGCTTGGTTGCCCGGCACGAGCGCTGCCGGCGGGTGAAGGGGGTGGGGCCAAAGTAGACGTCGGCAAGCGCAAGCAGGCTCCGTGCCTCCTGCCGGGGAAGCCCCAGCCGGCGCAGGTCGGCCTCGCGCGCGCCAGAGACCTCGCCGAGAAGCTCCATCGGCGAGGCAAGTTGGCGGGCGTAGTCCTGCAAGCGGGTCATGCCGGCGAGCCTAAGACACCCCGCAAGCCCGCGGTAGCCCACCCGCGCCCGCCTGTGGATAACTCGCCCCACCCGTCACACCAACCCCGAACCCGCCGGGCGCCCTGTGGATAATCTGCGGTACCCTCGAATAGGAAAGCGAGAAAGGAGCTCCCCATGACTGACCCGACCAAGCGGATTCGCCCCACCAACCCCGGACGCCTGGCCGCCCCGCGCCAGGCCCAGCAGCTGCCGCCCCTGCCGGTGACGCGGGCGCGCATTGGTGAGCGGGTGGCCACCGAGGTTTTCCAGGAAATGGGCGAGGGCATGCTCGAGGAGCTGCAGAACTTCCGCCGTGACCTGCACCGCAACCCGGAAATCGGCCTGGACCTGCCGCGCACGCAGAAGAAGGTCCTAGAAGCGCTGGAGGGCCTGCCGCTGGAGATTCACGTGGGCCAGGATCTGAGCTCAGTGGTGGCCGTGCTGCGCGGCGGCCAGCGCGGCGAGCGGCCGGTGTCGGTGCTTTTGCGCGCGGACATGGATGCCCTCGAAGTGCGCGAGCAGACCGGCAGCCCGTTCGCGTCGACGAATGGGTATATGCACGCCTGCGGCCACGATCTGCACACCGCTGGTCTGGTGGGCGCGGCGCGGATTCTGTGCGAGCACCGCGAGGAGCTGCACGGCGATGTCACCTTTATGTTCCAGCCCGGCGAGGAAGGCCCGGGCGGCGCGCTGCCGATGATTGAGGAGGGCGTGCTCGACGCCGCTGGCCGACGCCCCATTGCTGCCTACGGCCTGCACGTCGGCCCTCAAGACCGCGGCACCTTCCACTATGTGCCAGGCCCGATGATGGCCAGCTCCTCCAACCTGACCATTACTGTGCTGGGCAAGGGCGGGCACGGCTCCCGCCCGCACGATGCCATCGACCCGGTGGCGGCGCTGGCGGAGATTCAGATGTCGCTGCAGACCGCGCTGACCCGCCGTTTTGATGCGCTGGAGCCCATCGTGATTACCGTGACCAACCTGTGGGCGGGCGACGGCGCATATAACGCCATCCCGGAGCGCGCGGCTTTGGGCGCGACGGTGCGCGTGCTGCGCGATGAGAAAATCGACGCCGTGCGGCAGATGATTACGGAGGTCTCCAGCTCCGTCGCTGCCTCGCACCGCTGCACCGCGCAGGTGGATTTCGAGATTTTGTACCCCACCACCAAGACCAATGCGCGCGAGAACCAGTTCGCCGCCACCTTGTGGGGCCAGATGTTTGGCGCCGAGAACGTCCAGCCTTTCGACGCCCCGATGATGGCCTCCGAGGACTTCGGCTACGTCCTCTCTCAGGTCCCGGGCACGTTTATGTGGATGGGCACGGCCAATCCGGAAAAGCCCGAAAATCAGCGCGAGTGGAATCACTCGCCGATGATGCGCTTTGATGATTCCGTACTCGGCATGCAGGCCGCCGCGCTGGCGGCCGTGGCGTTTGAGCGCTTGGCTACCGAGAACGAGCATCCGTCCGCGCAGACGAAGGCCATGCGCGATGCGGCCGGGGTGCAGAAATAAATCATCCCTAGGGACTATGGCCGCGGGCTTAAGCTTGGGGCCATGGTCAGAACGAAGTGGAGTACGGCGGGCATTGTTGCCGCCTGCGCGGTGGCGAATTGGCTCGTCGGCGTGGTGCTGATGAACCTCGATATTGAGGAGTATTCGCCGACTTTTGAGGAGTACGGGCCCTACATCTGCACCGGGTTTGCGGTAGGCGTGCTGGGCATTATCGCCCTGCCCTTTGCGTTGGAGCACCAACCGCGCGAGCTTTCCGACGTCGACTATTCCGGCTCCACCCGCAGCTTCATCGCCGGTTGCATCGTACTGCTGGGGTCTAGTTCCTATTTCGGCGCGGTCAGCGGAGTCGTGGCCTTTATCTCTATGGTTTCACGCCGCTCGACTACGCGCTCGGTGGCCGCGGTGGCATGCTTTGTAGTGGCGTTTGCGATAGATGCGAGCTTCAACCCGTACCTAAGCTGGGACGAGATTGGGTGGGTTGGTGCCATCTTCGTCGTGGTTGTGATGGTCGCGGGCTTGCTGGTAGGCCAAAAACGCGGCAATCAGCGCGAAAAGCGGTGGCGGGTGGAGCAGCAAGCCCGGATGAACCGCGAAGAGATGCGCGCCAAGGTGGAACATGCACGGCGAGAGGAGCGCGAGAGCATCGCGCGCGACATGCACGATTCGCTCTCTCATCGGCTGAGCCTTGTGGCTATTCATGCGGGTGCGCTGAGCTACCCGCGCGAGGGCGTGCCGGAGGAGTTTACCGACGCAGCCCGCACCATCCGCGCCGAAGCCCAAAACGCGGTAGAAGATTTGCGCACCGTCTTAAGCGCCTTGCGCGAAGACCTTTCCCAGGACCCGCGCACTGGTCTAGAGGAGCTGGTCGCGAGCGCACGGGAGGCCGGCGCAGAGGTAACGGTGGCCTACGCGGACGGTGCCAGCCCGGACGTTTTTGACGGACTGTCCACGATGGCGCAGCATGCCGTGCATCGTGCAGTACAAGAGGGCCTGACGAACGCCCGCAAGCACGCGCCCAGTCAGCCGGTAAGCATCACGGTGCGCGAGGCGGCCGGCGCGGTGGACATCGAGATGGGCAACCCAGTCCCGCGCGGGAAGGCAGGAGCCGATACGGACGGTGTCGAGGGAGGCGCAGGTGGCTACGGTCTAGTGGGACTGCGCGAGCGCGTGGAGCTTTCCGGCGGGCGCATGAGCATCGCGGCTAACCAGGAAAGCCCAGGAGGAAAGGGAGGCGAGGAATTCGGATGGAGTATCCAGCTACCGCTAGCGCACAAGGAGGCCACACGATGAGCGAGATGAGCTGGCAACTGCGCCATCCCGAATACGGGCTCATGCGCATCGACCTAGAAGAAACCACGGCCCGCGAGGGGTGGACGGGAAAATGCTTAGACTTTAAGCGCAGTCTTTTTACCTCCACCGTTGACGGAACTTCGCGCAAGCTCAGCTATACCGATACCGATGACTCGGCCTATAGCGTGGAATTCCTGCGCGGGCACAGCGACGATAATGCGCCCGAAGACGCCGACCGCATCGAGCTGGTGGAGCGCTGCGGTTACGTCGTGCCGGAGTTTCGCGGGCAAGGCGCGAGGGTGCTGTTTGCGGCGGTGGGGAAGCCGGACATCGATAAGCAGCTGCACCGGATAAGTCTGTGGACGTTGCTCCTGCAGACTGCGCTGACATTCATTGCGGCCACGCTAGTCATCGAATTTTTCCCCAAATTCTTCGAAAAGCTAAACGATATTCTCGTGCCCTCGTTCCTCAACGGCGTAGTGGCGGGCCACGTGGGAATCGTGCCGATAGCGCTCGCGGCAGTGGTGGCGGTTACTGTGGCGTATACGCCCGTCGCATCGCAGTTGTGGCGCGCGCGGTGGAATCAACCAGTAGGAAAGGGAGCATGATGGCCGATGCCCTGCGAGTAGTGCTCGTTGATGACGAGGAACTTGTCCGCAGCGGCCTGCGCCTGCTGCTATCCAACGCGCCCGATATCGAGGTCGTGGCCGAGGCGAGCAATGGCCGGGACGCGGTGGCTACGGTGCTCGACGCGCAGCCCGATGTGGTGCTGATGGATATTCGCATGCCGGTCATGGATGGCATCGCGGCCGTGGAGAAGATTCTGTCCGTCCACGCAGTGCCGATCATTATGCTCACGGCCTTTGATACCGATTCCTTCATCCTGCGGGCTCTGCGCGCCGGGGCGGCTGGGTTCTTGCTGAAGTCGACGCCACCGGAATCGCTCATGGCGGCCGTGCGTGCGGCCGCGGCGGGGCAGCCGCTGTTGAGCCGGCAGGTCGTCGACAAGCTGGTAAGCATGCAGGAGCCCGCGCTTGACGACGCCCATTCGCACCACACCCGCACCGCCCGCAACCGCCTAGGGAGGCTTAGTTCTCGCGAGCGCGAAATCGCCGAGCTAGTAGCCCAGGGCTTGAATAACCAGGAAATTGCCGACCGGCTCGTGGTGTCCATGGCCACGGTAAAGTCCCATATGCAGCACATTTTGAAAAAGATCGGCGGAACGAGCCGCGTGCATATTGCGATCATGGTTTTGGAAGCCCGCGGATAGGGCGCAGAGAATCCTCCCTCCGGGGGATACCGCGCGGGTGGCGGGTCGGCTTAGACTGGTGCGCGTTATGAAGTTATTCCGAAAATCCGACGCGATGCTGCAGCGTCCGCTGTGGCAAAAGCTCGTCATCGCCGCGGTGGCAGTGATAGGTGATTTTTTGGTCCTCTCCGTCCACCTAAGTTCTTCCGAAGCCCTAGAAGATCGGGGAGTGCTCTTTTTCGCGGCGACGATTGGCACCTGGATCCTATTGCCCTTTGCTCTCCGGCATGCTGCGCGGGAGCGCGACCCGCGTAGCACCCAGCCGGGTCCGCGCAGCGCGTTGGTAGCGGCGACGATCATTTCTGCGACGGTCTCGATAGCCGAGTTCCGGCCGTCGGTATTTATGGCGGCATTTTCTGCTGCTTCGCGCCGCAGCCGGCTGTGGATGGCGGCGGTATGCGTGGCCATGCTGGCCTCGGAGTTGGTCACTCTCGATTTATCTCGAAGCGAAGGGGTCAGTGCTCCCGGGAAGCTGGGATTTTTCTCTGCCTTCATCCTCCCAGCAGTAGTGGTTTTAGCCGTCGGGTTGGTTCGCTCGAACCAGAAGGAGCGCACGATTGCGCTTCAAGCGCAGGCGGAGCTCACGCATGAGGAAATGGCCACGCGGGAAAACTTTGCGCGGCAGGAGGAGCGCGACCGGATTGCGCGGGATATGCACGATACGCTCTCGCATCGGCTGAGCATGATTGCGGTCTATGCCGGCGGGCTGGCCTATCGCCAGGACTTGGATCCGGAGGAGACACGGAAATCTGCGCGCACGATTCGCGATGAAGCCGAGGCCGCTGTGGGCGATCTGCGCGAGGCGTTGCACTCGCTGCGCAGCGAGGGGCGCATCGATCCGCGCGAGGGCGTGGAATCGCTGGTGGAGCGCTCCCGCCGGGCAGGCATGTACGTGGAGGTGCGCTACCAGCAGGGAGCGGGGCCGCAGTCGCTGGCGGAGCTTAGCACCATGGCCGGCCACGCGGTCAATCGCGCGGTTCAGGAGGGCTTGACCAACGCCCGCAAGCACGCGCCGGGCGAGCCGGTGACCATCACCATCGCCGCGCTTGCCGACGCCCTTTTAATCACCATGTCCAACCCCGTCGCCCCAGCCGAGAAGAAGAGGAGTGGGAACAGTGGCGGGTACGGGATCGTCGGCATGCGCGAGCGCGCTAGTGTGGTGGGCGGATCGCTGCAGGTAAAGGACGAGGAAGAAAGCTTCTCGTGGACTCTGCGCCTGCCCAGGAAGGAAGTACAGTGAGTGATATTCGTGTGGTGCTCGTCGATGATGAGCCGCTGCTGCGCCACGGCCTGCGCATGATCTTGGAAGGCGCGCCGGGCATCAGCGTCATCGGCGAGGCCGGAAACGGCAAGGAGGGAGTCGAGCTCATCCTGGCCGAGGAGCCGGACGTGGTGCTGATGGATATTCGCATGCCGGTCATGGACGGCATCGAGGCGACGGCGCAGCTGCATTCGCTGGCCGGCGCGCGCGATATCCCGGTGGTGATGCTCACCGCCTTTGATACCGACGAATTCATCCTGCACGCCTTGCGCGCTGGGGCGGTGGGCTTTTTGTTGAAGACGACGGCGCCGGAGGCGCTGGTGGCGTCGGTAAGAGCGGCGTCCCAAGGCCAGCAACAGCTCAGCCCAAAGGTGCTAGAAAACCTGGTGGGGCTGGCGGCCACGCCGCCGCAGCCGGAGCAGGAAATGATTCAGCCTAGCGGGCTGGCCGAGCTGAGCGAGCGCGAAAATGAAATCGCCCAGCTGGTGGCCCAGGGGCTAAGCAACGCCGAGATTGCCGAGCAGCTGTTCATCTCCCTGACCACGGTCAAGACGCACATGAAGCACATCCTGGCCAAAATCGATGGCACCAATCGGGTGCACATCGCGATTGCGGTGCTCGGCGGTTAGGCGTGGCTGGGCGGGGCCGCTAGGGCCGGCGGAAAATGGCGGAGGCTAGGCCTACCAGCGCGATGACACCGACGATGATGGAGGCTACCGGCCAGTACTGCGGGAAGTACTTGAGCGTGTAGCCGAATACTTGGCTGTCATCGAAGTGATGCCACAGCGCGAAGGGCATCCACCACAGCTTGCTCAGCGCCAGGAACGCGCCCACCAGGCCGGCTGCTACCCGCGCGCCCCTGCGCAGGAAGAAGCTCGCCGCAACCAGCAGGACGCCCGCAATAGTCAGGGCGAAGAGGAGGGGAGTTTCGGTGCCCAGCGGAGAGCCGCGCAGCAGGAACTCGTGGTCGATTGCGTGTTGCTCGATGAGCGTATAACCATCGAGGACGACGTCGTCTGGAATGCCCATTACTTCTCCTTCTTTTCACCCTCAAAGTCAGGGTGGTTCTTATCGTGCTTGGGGTCGTAGCCGTCGGACCAGACTCCGGTATCGAAGTCGTAGTCGACGTTCTCGCCTTCCTCATCAGTGCGCTGGTACCACTCGGTATAGCGCTCGGCGGAGGAATCGAAATCGTGGCCGGCGCCGCGGTCGCCCTCGGCGTGCTGAACGGTGAACTCGAAGTCATCGCCATGCTCTTCGATGCCGCGCATGATCGCGTTATCCATCGCCGTGCGGGCGTAGGTGCGGCGGATAAACATCGGGTCCGAGCGCAGGTCGCGAATGAAAGCCACCATCATGGCTAAAAGGACCACACAGAAGGGGAGGGCGGCGAGGATGGTGAGGTTTTGCAGGCCGGTCAATACGTCTTCGCCGCCGGTCAGCAGCATGACAATGGCGATGCCCATCATGCACACGCCCCAGAAGATAACCACGAGTTTATTCGGGGTGGGATCACCCTTGGAAGACATCGTTCCCATCACCACAGAGGCCGAATCCGCCGAGGTGACGAAGAAGACGGCCAGCACCACCAGCAGGATATAGGGCGTGATGGAACCTAAAGGCAGGTCCTGGAACATGGCGAAGAGCACCTGCTCATTAGAGGATTCGCCGTCGAAGCCGGCGATGCCTTCGCGGTTAAAAGAAATCGCGGTGCCGCCAAAGATGGTAAAGGCGAGAATAAGAATGATGGTAGGCGCGAAGACGGTCACGGCTGTGAACTCCCGGATGGTGCGACCGCGGGAGATGCGGGCGACGAAGAGGCCGACGAACGGCGTCCAGGCGATCCACCAGGCCCAGTAGAAGGCGGTCCAGTAGGACTGGAACTCGATGGTCTCATCGCCCCAGGACAATCCCTTGGCCATCATCGGCAGAAGCTGATCGATGTAGGTAACAATGCCGGCCGGGATGAGGTTGAGTAGGAGCAGGGTGGGGCCGACAAGGAAGACGAAGACCACCAGCCCCAGCGTCAGCGAGATATTGATATTGGATAGGTAGCGCACGCCGCGCGCCACGCCGGAGACCGCAGAAAGGATAAACGCGCAGCCGAGCACGGCGATAATGATGATGAGCGCGGTATTGGTCATGGGGCCCGCACCACGGATGATGGTGACGCCTTCGCCGATCTGGATGGCGGATAGGCCCAGGGTGGCGGCGGTGCCGAAGAGGGTGGCGATGAGCGCGAGGACGTCGATAAGCTTGCCCACCGGCCCATCCGTATCGCGGGAGCCGAAAAGCGGCTTGAAGATGGAAGAGACCAAAGGCACGCGCCCGCGGCGATAGGAGGAATAGGCAATCGCCGCGCCGACCAGCGCGTAGGCCGCCCACGGGGATATGCCCCAGTGGTAGTGGGCCTGGGCCATGGCTTGGTGCAGGGCTTCGACGGTATTGCCCTCCACCGTGTGCGGCGGCGGGGTGAGGTAGTGCGATAGCGGCTCGGACGGTCCATAGAAGAAGATGCCCACGCCGATGCCGGCGCCGAACATCATGGCCACCCAGCTGAAGTAGCTGAACTCGGGCTCCTCGTCATCGGTGCCGAGCTTGATGCGACCCAACCGGGAGCAGCCGATATAGGCCATGGTGACAATGGCCAGCATCATGGTGATATTGAGCAGCCAGCCAGCGTTGGTAATAGCCCAGCCAAAGGCGGAGGAGGAGGCGCTGGCCACGCTATCGGGCAGGACAACGCCCCAGATGATGAAGGCAATGATGAGGATGGCGGTGATGAAAAACAGCGGCTTATCCAGGCCAAACTTATTGCGCTGGTCTTCGACGCTGATGCCGGGCACAAGCCCTGGGTGCATGTTATGGGGGTACAGGCCCACGGCGCTGCCCTTGTCACTTGGTTCAAGGGAGCGCTCATACGCGCGGGCGGATCGAGAGGAGTTCACGAGTTCCTTACACGGCAGAGGTTTGTCCCTGCCTTACTAGACGGTTCTCTTATTGTCCTGCACTGCCGCAAAAACCGCAAATGTAGTGCATAAATGACACACTATGAAACAGGGTTGTGCAGTAGAGATAGACAATTCTGTCTTAGGTGTCGTAGGCTGAAGCCCTTAACTCGATACAAGGAGAAATAGTGATTATTACCGGACTTCTCACCGGCATCGTCTTCGGTGCCGTGCTGCAGCGCGGGCGCTTCTGCGTGACCGGCATGCTGCGCGATATTTTCCTCAATAAGACGTGGCGCGGCTTTACCGCCCTGCTTATATTGATTTCGGTGCATGCCTTTGGCCTGACGCTGTTGACTGGCACGGGCGTGCTTTCGCCGGAATTTAGCGATTTCAAGCCGGTAGCCGTCATCGTGGGCGGCTTCATCTTTGGCCTCGGCATCATCTTGTCCGGCGGTTGCGCCTCCGGCACGTGGTACCGCTCGGCCGAGGGCCTAGTCGGCTCATGGATTGCGCTGGTGTTTTATGGGCTTTCGGCCGCGGCCATGAAGTCCGGCCCGCTGTCTGGTGCCAATGACTGGTTCAAGCAGTGGAGCCTCCCGGTCACCACCATCCATGGCGCGCTGCATATCTCGCCGTGGATCTTGGTTGCAGTCCTGTGGGTCGTGACCTTCCTGCTGTGGCGCCACTACCGCGCCAAGGACGCCGGCCGCCCGAAGGTGGATTTGGGCCAGCCGTGGTACGCCAAGCCACTGAACATGAACATCGCGGCCGTTGCTGTGGGCATCATCGGCACGGTGGGCTTTGTGCTTTCGGCCAACGCTGGCCGCAACGGCGGCCTCGGCATCACCACGCCGACCGCGGACATCGTCCGCTGGACCGCCACCGGCGATTCCGCGCGCATGAACTGGGGCACCCTGTTGGTTATTGGCCTGCTAGTGGGCGCTTTTATCGCCGCCAAGTCCGCCGGTGAGTTCCGCGTGCGCGTGCCCGATGCGCAGACTGCGACCCGCGCTATTTGGGGCGGCATCATGATGGGCGTGGGTGCGTCGCTGGCCGGCGGTTGCACCGTGGGCAATGGCATGGTGGAGACCTCCCTGTTTAGCTTCCAGGGCTGGGTAGCGCTGTTCTTTATGGCCCTGGGCGTAGGTGCGGGCGCGCGCCTGTGGCTGAAACCCAAGAGTGAGCCGCAGCAGCCGCAGACCTACTCCACCGAGGAATCCGTGGATAACAAGGTGGTCTCCGCCGAGGATAAGGTGCTGCCGAGCTTTGCCACTGCCACCGGGGCAGTAGTGCTCAAGACTAGGCCGCAGGCCAAGGACAAGGCCCGTGCGCTGGGCGGCGGGCGCTATGCGCTCGATACCCTCGGCGCGGTGTGCCCGTTCCCGTTGATCGAGGCCAAGCAGGTCATGGCGGAGCTGGAGACTGGCGAGGCGCTGGTTATTGACTTTGACTGCACCCAGGCCACCGAATCCATTCCGCAGTGGGCGGCCGATGAGGGCCATGAGATTCGTGATTTCCATCGCTCGGGGGATGCTGGTTGGCAGGCTACGGTGGTCAAGGGCGGCTAATTACATCTTTGTCAGCTACTATGTGGAGGCAGAAGAATCGAGCGTGATTCTTGTGCCTCCTTTGTGGTTTGAAAGAAGTTATCGCATGCCCGAGTTTGATGATAATTCCACCGCTGTTGCGGATATTTTGCATGCCTTCGCCGTCTTTGAGCGCGAGGAAGAACACCTGCTGGACGCGGAACTGCGCCTCAACGTCTATGCCAGCTAGGCCATGATCCGCGTCTTTGCTGCGCTATTGCCCTCGGCAGCCGCGCGTGAGCATTTGGTGCATACGCTGCGGCCCATCCACGCGGCAACTACTAATGAGCTGCGTTGGACGGATCCGGATAATTGGCATGTGACCATGGCGTTTTATGGCGAGCAGCCCAATGATGCCGCGGCGGTGCGCGAGCACCTAGCCCACGCGGTGGCAGGGCGCGCGGCGTTGGATGTGCACTTGAGCGGGGCGGGGAGCTTTGAGCAGCGCACGTTGTGGGTGGGCGTCGGCGGGCAGGCGCGCGGTGTGCGGGAGTTGATGGCGGAGTGCCAGCTTGCCGACGTCCCCTTTAGCCACCACCGCCCCCACCTCACCGTCGCGCGTGCCGGCCGGCGGACCCGCGAGCCGTGGGCGCTGGCGGACTATGTGCGCGCGTTATCGGTGTATCGGGGACCGGATTTTCGCGCCGACCGCCTGTGCTTGATGCAATCCCACCTCGGTGAGGGCCGTGGTGGGGGACCACGCTACGAGGTGATGGAGGAGTATCCGCTGTTTTAGGCGGCGCGGGCCGCACGGACTTCGTGCACCAGGGAATCGAGCTCCGCGCGGGTGGCGGTGCGATCCGGGTGGGTGGTGCAGAAATCTAGCAGGAAGTAACCGGCGTGTTGTAGGGCAATGTGCCGGGCCCAAAATTGGCGCACGGCATCGGGCTTATCCACGGCGAGGGATTGGATGGCGCGGCGCTCCGAGAGTAGCTCGTATTGCAGGTCGCGGCGCGCGGACAGTACGGCATCTGGGGTATTGACAAAGAGCAAGCCGAGCAGGGTGGCCATGGACTCCATCGCGCGGACCTGCAAGCGGGCCTGATTGCGCACGGGGGCGCTGCGCTGCCACAGCCACAGCACCGCGGTGGCGATGAGGATGGATAGGACGATCTCGCCGCAGCGGGCCTGGATGGTCGGCCACAGGGGACGGGTGGCGGAATTGCCCATGAGAAGGGCGAGCGGAGTGGAGAAGATAACGCAGATGGCGTAGTTCTTGGCTACGAAGATTTCGGCGCAGAATTGGCACGCGGCCAGTGCAAGCAGGAGCGTCCAACCACTGATGCCGAAGTAGTGGAGGATAGAAAACAGCAGCACGCCGACGACAGAGCCGAGCATGCGGTGGATGCCGCGGACGGTGCCCGGCACATGATCGGGTCCCCATTGCAGCATGAGGAAGGCAGAGACCACGCCCCAGTCCGGGCGGTCAAAGCCGAGGGTAAGGCCTACGAGCACGGTAATGACCGCGGAAAGGACAACCTTTTGGGTGGTGACCATGGCGTGCGAATCGCGGACCGCGGCGCGGTACAGGCGGTAGCGGCCGGTGGGGCGGGTGTGCGGGATGGCGGTGCGATCCGGATCGACGTCGGTGACATTATCGGTGAGCTGATCCGAATCGGCGCCCAAATCCAAGGCGCGATTATGCGCCACGATGGTGTGCTGCGCCGCGAGGGTACGCTCTACTAGGTGGGCTCCCTGGGAGTCGATGATGCGGCCGCCGCGGATAATGCGGGCGTCGGAAAGCGCCTGCCAGGCAGCAAAGAGTGCGGTCTGCGCCTGGTGGTGGCGCGCCAAGGAATCGTCTCGGTCATCCTGGAATGCGGCCGCGGCCTTTTCCAGTGCGGCGACCGCGCGGCGCTCGGGACCGTGGGCGTCAATAAGGGCTGGCGCCATGCCGAGCACGAGGCTGGCTATCATGCCGGTCAGCGCCCAAAAGAGCAGCTGGCCCACGGTGACGTCGGTGCGCGCGAGCATCACCGAACCGCCGCCGACCATGACCAAGAAGAAGGTGCCCGGCGGCGGTAAGCGCAGGGCATTTTGGGCGAAGCCGCACGCGGCGGCCAGAGTTGTGGTGTACAGGCCTGCTAGCAACAGCCACCAATGGCCGTGGCCAGGCGCAAAAATGAGGTGGCCTACCAGCACGCCCACGGCCGCGACCGTAATGAGTGCGGTGCCGGCGGTGAACATGACGCGCGGGCGGGTGCGATAAGGATGGCCCTCGCCAAAGATGACGGTGAACGCGCCGGTGGAAATGAGCAGGATGGCGTAGTCGTGGCCGGTCAGCAGCGCGATGGCGCCGGGAATGAGAATCGCCAAGCCCGCGCGCAGGGCACCGGGCCAGCGCACCGAGGCGCTATTGAACGCGGTGAGCAACTGGGTGGTGCTGGGGCGCTGCGGGATGGGATAGTCAAGCTGGGTGGCCACGGAGCAGCAGGATCCTTTCTCGGCGGAGTTATCTGACCCGACTACCTTACGCCCGAAGCCACCCGCTTTACATGTCGGCGGCCGCGATGAGCCGGCGCGTGTAGTCCGTGCTGGGCGAGGACCATACGGAGTCGGTCGCTCCGTGCTCGATGAGCCGGCCGCGGTCCAGGACCGCGACGCTATCGCATAGGTGGCGCACCACCGCGAGATCGTGGGTGACAAAGAGCAGGGTCAGCTTGCGCTTGGCGATGACCCCCGCCAATAGCTCCAGCACCTGGGCGCGCACCGACATATCGAGGGCAGAGACAGCTTCATCGGCCAGCAAGATATCCGGCTCGCCGCACAGTGCGCGGGCGATGGAAATGCGTTGGCGCTGGCCACCGGAGAACTCGTGCGGGAAGCGATCGAGGCTCTCGGCCGGCAGGCCGACCTCCTCAAGCGCGGCCGCGGCGCGAGCGCGCTTGTCGGCCTTGCTGGGACTGCCGGGGATGGCCTCTGCGATGGATTTCCAGACTTTCAGCCGCGGGTTAAGCGAGCCCTGCGGGTCTTGGAAGACCATCTGCACGCGGCCGCGGACGTCGATGTCACCGCTCGTGGGCTGGTCGAGCCTAGCGATGAGCTTGAGCAGGCTGGTCTTGCCCGAGCCGGAGCCGCCCACGATGCCGAGGCGCTCGCCGTGGTGCACGCGCAGGTCGATGCCATCCAGTGCGGTATGTGCGGCGTGGACCTTGCTGACCCCGCGTAGCGTCACCAGCGCATCCTCCTCCGCCGTGGCAGGAGAAAGGCTCAGCTCCGGCGGCCGCGAGGAAGCGATGAGCGTGCGGGTATAGGGATGCTCGGGTTGGGCAAGCACGCGCTCGGTGGGGCCGGATTCCACCACCGCGCCCTGGTGCATGACGAGGACATTGGGGCACATGCGGCGAATGACGCCCAGGTCATGGGTGATAAAGATCAGAGCAGTGCCGTGGGCCTTGGTCACCCGCTCGATAACGCGCAGCACGCCGTCCTGGGTGGTGGCATCCAGCGCAGTGGTTGGTTCATCGCAGATGAGGAGGTCGGGGCGCCCGGCCATGGCCATGGCGACGAGCACGCGCTGGCGCTGCCCGCCGGAGAGCTGATGCGGAAAGCGGGAGGCGACATCGGCGGCTAGGTCCACCTCGTCGAGCGCGGCCGCGCAATCGCGCACCCCGGCCTGGGAGAGCTGGGTGCCTATGCGCATGAGCGGATCCAGCGCGCTCATCGGCTCTTGGAAGACCATCGCCATGGTGGACCCGCGCAAGGGGCGAATGCGGGCATCGCGCGCGCCGATCACCTCGGTCCCATCCACGGTCACGGAGCCGCTCGCCCGCACCCCATCGGGCAGAAGGCCCATGATAGATAGCGCCGTGAGGGACTTGCCGGAGCCGGATTCACCAATGATGCCGAGCTTCTCGCCGGCCGCGAGCTCAATATTGATGGGGCCTAGCAGGGCAGTGGTGGACCCGGTGGCGGTAACCGTCAGGTCATCTACGTGGAGCAGGCTCATCGCGCGGATCCTTTCAGGCGGGGATCGAGGAGGTCACGGAGGGCGTCGCCAAGCAGGTTAAAGCCCAGCACTGTGGCAGCAATGGCCAGCCCCGGCCAGAAGGCCTGCAGGGGAGCGGTGCCCAGCAGCGACTGGGAATCTTGCAGCATCCGGCCCCAAGAGGCCGCCGGCGGGGCAGTGCCCAGGCCGAGGTAAGAAAGGCCGGCCTCGGCCAGGATGGCAAGGGCGAAGTAGACGGAGGCCTGCACGATGAGCAGCCCGGTGAGGTTGGGAAGGATATGGCGCAGCGCCACCTTCCAACCCGGCACCGCGGAAATGCGCGCGGAGGAAATAAAGTCCTGCGTGATAACCTGCAGCGTGCCCGAACGCGCCACGCGGGCGAAGGAGGGAATGCCGGCGATGCCGATGGCAACCATGGCAGTCAGCGTCGAAGGGCCCCACACCGCGCCGGCAATAATCGCCAACAACAGCGCGGGGAAGGCCAGCAACAGATCCGCGCCGCGCATCACCAGGGCATCTACCCATGTGCCGCGGCGCATGCCGGCCAGGATGCCCAAGGGCACGCCCACGAGGGCGGCGATGCCCACCGCAATAAGCCCGACAAAGACCGTAATCTGGGCGCCCGCCATGATGCGGGAGGCGGTATCGCGCCCAAAGCGGTCCGTGCCTAGGAGATGCTCGGCGCTGGGACCGGCAAGGCGCACATCCGGGTGCGCGAGCGTCGGGTCATACGGCGTCCACACCAGCGAAACCAGAGCCACCAGCACCGTGGCAACGACGAGGAAGGCACCCAGCCAGCCAGAAAAACGCAGCTTCATTATTTCTCACCTGCCGTGATGCGCGGATCGATGAATCGGTAGGCCACATCCGTTAAGGCATTGACCACCAAGGCGAAGGCAACGAGGAGCATGACCAGGGTTTGCACCGTAGTCAGATCGCGCACCGATACCGCATCCAACAGCATGGAACCAATACCGGGGATGACAAAGACGGATTCGATCACCACCGCACCCACCACCATCGTGGTCAGCTGCACGCCCGCCACGGTGAGCACCGGCAGCGCCGCATTGCGCAGGCCATGGCGCTTGAGCGCCTCCCACGGTGACTGGCCGAGTGCACGGGCGGTGCGGATATAGTCCTGATGCAGCACATCAAGCACCGCCGAGCGCACGTAGCGCGTCAGCATTGCGCCCTGCACCACGGCCAGCGCAATGACCGGCAAAATAAGGTGGCGGATAAACTCGCCCGCCCCCTGGTTCGGCGGCACCCACCCATTGGCCGGCAGCCAGCCCAGATGGACGGCAAAGATGGCCACAAGGATGATGCCGAGGAGGAAGCTTGGCACCGCAATGCCCAGCTGCGTGCCGGCCGACACCACATCCGCGCCGCGGCTACGGTTGCGCAGCGCCAGCCACATGCCCACCGGGATAGCCCCGGCCAGTGCAAGCAGCATCGCCAGGCCAATGAGGATGAGCGTGACCTGGGCGCGGTCCAATACCAGCGGCGTAATATCCTGCTGCGAGGACAAAGACTGCCCAAAATTGCCGGTAAATAGGCCCTTTACCCACTCCCAATACTGCGTAAGCAGCGGGCGGTCCAGCCCCAGATCGGAGCTCAGCTTGCCGACGGCCTCTTCGGTCGCATTCACCCCCAGCGCCACCCGCGCCGGGTTGCCCGGCACCGCGCGCATGAGCGCAAAAATGATGATGGAGGCTATAAAGAGCGTCAACGCGAAGCGCAGCAGCGGGCGCGCGATGGCGCGCCCTGTGGTGTGAAGGGAACTCATCGGGCCTCCTTTTCGGTGTTATCTGCGGCGGTGGTTTTAGCGTCCACGTCCGCAGCGGCAGAGGTCAGGTCGCGCAGGATGAGCGCGTCGGTGACTTGATCTGGGTGAAGCCCGCGCACGCCGGCGCGGGTGAGCACGATATTGGGCATATTCATGAGCGTCAGCGCGCCCGCATCAGCCATGATCTGGTCCACGGCCTGCGCCATGAGCTTGGGATAATCCTTCTCAGGTGCGGAATCGGCCTGGGCCAAAAGCACACGGGTGCGCGGGGAATCGTAGTTGAGGTAATAATCCGGATCGCCGAACAAGGTGGGCACATCGCGCGGCTCCACGTGGGAGATGAGCGACATCTGATAGTCCTTGGCTCCCATCACCTGGCCTAGCCACACGGCCGGGAACTCGGCGGATTCCAGCGTCACCTTAAAACCAACCTCAGTAAGCTGCGAGTACAGCAGCTCGGCGACGGTCTGGGCGTAGGGCAGCGTCGGTGTAGTCAGCGTAATTTCGGCGCCTTCCGCGCCGGCCTCCGCGAGCAGCTGGCGGGCCTTATCTGGGTCGTAGTCGTAGTAGTGCTTGTCCTCGAACCACGGATCCGTAGGCGGGATCGGTGCGCCGCCGGTGTCCTTGGCCATCCCATTCCACAAAATGTCATTGGCCGCCGAGCGGTCTACGGCATAGGCCACCGCTTGGCGCACCCGCGGATCGTCAAAAGGCGCGCGGGCATTATTCATGGACAACAGCACCTCACCATTGGTGGTGCCGACCTTGGTAGCGATGCCGTCTTTGACGTCGTCAAGAAGCTCCGGGTTCTGCACGCCCCAGACCACGTCCACGCCGCCGGCCTGCAGCGCATTGACCGAGGAGATGGTATCCGGGAAATAGCGCACCGTGACATCCTGTGCGGCGGGCTTTCCCCAATAACCGTCGCGAACGTGCAGCTCTACGAATTCCGAGGGGGCAAAGCGGGAAACCTCATAGGGGCCGGTTCCCACCGGCTGGGCGGCGAGGTTATCCATGCCGTGTGGCGTCATCATCGCGCCGGTGGCCGTCCCCATGGACCACAGCCAGCCATTGGACGGCTGCTTGAGGCGCACCTTGAGCGTGTGATCGTCTACTGCCGTGGCCGTGTCTACCGGATCCATGGCGGCGGCGATGCCGTTAGTCCACTTCTCGCGCACGTAGTTAATGGAAAAGGCGGCGGTCTCAGCGTTAAAGGCATCGCCATTGGAAAAGATAACGCCCTTGCGCAGGTGGAAAGTATAGGTGCGGGCATCATCGCTGATATCCCACGAAGTGGCAAGCCCTGGGGTAATGGAGCCGTCCTCATCGATGCGCACGAGGGTCTCGTACACGTTGTCCATAAGCACGGCGGGGATGGCGGCGCCACCGGTGGTGGTGAAATCCAGCGAGGTGGCCGCAGAAGTGGAAGCCACGGTGAGGGCAGAAGGTGCGGCGTCGCTGCCTGCCTGGGTGGTATCGACCACCGCGGTATGGCCCGCGGAACACGCCGAGAGGGTTCCTACAGCGGCCGCCATGGCGAGGCTGCCCAGCGCCCTACTGGCGCGAAAACTTCTCATAGAAAGCAGGGTAGCCGGTGGGTATAGCTGCCGTGAAACTTATGCAAAATTTCCCGGAGTGGGGATAACTTCTAGGGGTGAAACGCCCCCGCGCACGCTATTCATCGCCAGCTTCATGCGGTCCGCGCGGTAGAGGTAGACCGCCAATTCCACCGGCTCGCCGGAGTGGTTGGAAATCTCCATCTGCAGCCGCCACAGCGGGGTACCCGTAGCCACGCCAAGCGCTTCAGCGTCCTCCGCATTGGCTTCTTCCAACGTGAGTTCGCGGCGCACATTATCAAAGTCCACGCCGCAATCGCGCAGGTGCGCATGAATGGATCCGGCATCTGCATCGAAGTCCAGGATGTGCTTTCCCACCACCATGGGGAAATACATGCGCTCGATGGCAATGGGGTGGTCTTCGGTATAGCGTACGCGGTGGACAAAGACGACATTTTGTTCTGGGTCTACGCGCAGAAAGCGGGTGATGTCTCGCGGCGCGCGGCGGCGAGCCAGCCACAGGGTGTGCTGCTGCGGATCCACGTCATATTCGCTCAGCCAGCTGGAAATGGAGTAAATCGATTCAAAAAGCTCTGCCTGGGTGGAGGCCAAAACAGTGGAGCGGCGCCCGCGACCTGAGGACACTAGCCCTTCGGCCCGCAAAGCCGCAACGGCTTGGCGCACGGGGCCGCGGGAGGAAGAAAACTTCTCGCACAAGTCTGCTTCACTAGGCAGGAAATCGCCTGGTTGCAGCACGCCGGAGCTGATCTGTTCTCGCAGGTAATCAGCGATCTTCTTATGCTGCTGTTTATCGCGTGGGCTCATTCAACCTTTGTCCTTAGTTTCTCCGGGGCCTTTCCCAGCGGAGCGAAACACAGTAATGTTATTCCATTTTGCAAAGGCGCGCTAATGCAACAAAGCTACCGAGCATGTGCTCCCCCGCCCGGCCAAGGGGAAGGCAAAGGAAAAGGCCACGCGCCGTCCGACCAGCACCGAGATGCTAAGCGAGCACGCTAGGCTAAGTGTCCGTGGACGAGAGCACCGAAACGATTGAAATACGCGCGGCCAGCGGCAGCGCGCGCCTAGGCAGGGCGGTAGCGGTGGCGGTCCTTATTGCCGTCGCGCTGCTAGTAATCGGTGGGGTGCTTATCTACTCGGCGTTGCAAGAACCGGCCGATTCGCGCCTGCACTCCGTTTATCTCATTGCCGCGCTCATGCCCCTAGGCGGGGCGATGTGCGCCATGCTGGCGGTGGTGGCCTCCGTGCGGCGCCGGGCGCGTCCGGTGCTGCGGATCGGCGAGGAGATTTCCTTGCCCCACCAGCGGACCAGTTTCGCCGCCTCTGAGCTAGAGCGCGTGCAGTTCTATTCGCTCGGGCCGGATCAGAATTTCCTTGCCCTGATTCCAGGCGGGGTGCGCGTTTCTACCTTGGACGAGGCCCAACGGTATTCGGCCCGCCTGCCGGAGCAGGCGAACCTGGGCCCGCGGGAACTTGAGGGGAAGCTCCGGGAACGGTTTCCCGGCGTTCCCATTGACCACCTAGGTCAGGTGCGGGCCGAAGACTAGCTCGGGGTGCCAGCTACGCGTGCCGGATTGAGCTGCCAGCCCTGCGCGAGCAGCTGCATATTCTTGAGTACCTCTTCGTGCGAGCTGGACTGCAGCGACACCATGAGCTCATCAGCCTGGGCGTGCTCTTGGAAGGTCTCGAGGTAGTTGGCCACCTCATCGGCGGTGCCGACAGCGGAGTACTTCAGCATGTCTAGGATCTGCTGGCCCTGGTAGGAGCCGATGATCTGCTCTACCTGCTCATCGGTGAGGTGCTTGCCGCGGCCGGCGAAGGCCTTGACGCGGTTGAAGCACACGCGCTCGTATTCTTCCTGTGCCTCTTGGGTGGTATCGGCGGCGGTGACGTTGACGCCGGCGATGACATAGGGCTTGCTAAAGCGCTCGGAGGGCTGGAAGTGCTCGCGGTAGTAGGTGGTGGCCTGCTCGAGGTGCTGCGGGGCGAAGTGGGAGGCAAAGGCATAAGGCAGGCCGAGCTTGGCGGCCAGCGAGGCGCCGAACATGGACGAGCCCAAAATATAGATAGGCACGTGGGTATTCGCGCCTGGAATGGCACTGACTCCTGGGATATAGGACTTGCCCTCGAGGTAGGAGTTGAGCTCCTTGACGTCCTCGGGGAAGCGCTCGGCAGAGTGGGCGTCACGGCGCAGCGCGCGGCCCAGGGTATTCATGTCCGTACCGGGGGCGCGGCCCACGCCCAAGTCAATGCGCTCGGGGTACATCTCCTCCAAGGTGCCGAATTGCTCGGCGATGACATAAGGGGAGTGGTTGGGCAGCATCACGCCGCCGGAGCCCAAGCGGATGCGCTCGGTCTTCGCACCGATGTGGGCGATGAGCACGGCCGGGGAAGAGGACATGATGGACTTCATATTGTGGTGCTCGGTGTACCACATGCGGGAGTAGCCCAGTTTCTCTGCTTCCTGTGCCAATTGCACGGAGCGGGCGATGGACTGTGCTGGAGTTTCGCCCTCATAGATGGTGCAGAAGTCCAAGACGGAAAGATGCGCGCGTTCGGTCACGGTGGAGGGCCTTCCTTTGCTTCGGTAAATGCTCTATAAGTTCTCTCCTTCCAACGGTACGCGCCACCCGACTATTCCGGTCGGGGGCGATACGGCAGTGTGGAGTGGAGAACGGTAGGCACATAGAAATCTCCCCTCCGCCTCGGCGCTGCGGTGCAGTGCGGAGAGGGAGGGGAGTGTGGAGGAAGCGGAGGGCGACTAGGCCTCTGCGAGGGCCTCTGCCTCGGCCGTTTCTTCCGTCGGTGGGTTGGCGGCGGCGTGCTTCTCGCCGGCCTTGGTGGCGATATCGACAACGAGGCCGATGACTGCCGCGATAGCGGTAGGAACAATCCAGCCCAAGTCCACGGACTGGCCGGGCGCCAGGCTCAAGAGGGGATCGAGTGCGTCGGCGCCCCAACCCTGGGCGGCGATGACGGACAGGGCCGACCACAGCACCGATACCCACAGCGCCAGGCGGTAGGTCCAGTAGAAGACGACGGACTTTTTCACCATCGGCTGGATCAGGGTGAGAGCGATAAGGGAGATGGCCGGTGGGTACAAGAAGGTGATGAACGGAACCGCGATAGACAGCACCGTATCCAGGCCCTGGAAGGCAAAGAGGATGGACAGCGTGGTAAACAGGCACGCCCATACGTGGTACTTGACCTTGGGCATGAGCATCTCGAAGAAGGCCGACGTGGAGGTGATAAGGCCCACCGCGGTGGTCATGCAGGCCAGGATGACGATGGCAGAGAAGACTGCCTGGCCGATGGTGCCCATGGTGAGATTGGCGGCGTCGGCAAGCAGGGGCGCTCCCGACTCATAGGACTGGCCGTTCGGCAGGGTCTGGCCCACCCAGGCCAAGCCCAGGTAGATTGCGCCCAGCAAAAAGCCCGCAATGAGCGCGGCGGTGATAGTGCCGTTAACCAAGGACTTTTTGGTCTTAAACCCCTTGGAGCGCAAAGAGCCAACAATCACGATGGAAAAGGCCAAGCCCGCAATGGCATCCATGGTGTTATAGCCCTCAAAAAGGCCGGTGACCATGGGGGAAGAAGCATAGTCCGTGGTAGGGGCCTGGGGATCGCGGGGATTGTTGAAAGCTGCCAAGGCAATGAGGATAACCAACAGCGCTACCAAAGCCGGGGTGAGGAATTTACCCAAGGTATCGATAATGGAATTCGGCTTCCAGGACAGCGCTAGGGCGATGAGGAAAAAGACCACATTGAAGATGCCATTGGCCATGGTTCCTTCCCAGCCCAGCAGTGGGGTGATGGCGGTTTCCATAGAAACGGCGCCGGTGCGCGGCAGGGCGTAAAAGGCGCCGATGGCAAGGTAGGCCATCACAGAAAAAACGAGGCCGAAAAGTGCGCCGCCGTTGGAGCTCAGGTCGCGCACGGAGCGGCCAGAAATGGAGACGGCGACAATGGCTAGGACCGGAAGGAGCACGCCGGCGGCGAGGAAGCCGAGGACAGCGGGCCAAAAATTGGTGCCGGCCGAAACGCCCACCATGGGTGGGAAGATAAGGTTGCCGGCGCCGAAGAACATCGAAAACAGCATCAACGACGCAATTACGATGGTGGCGCCGGGCTTAGAGGTGCGTGACGCAACTGGGGTAGCCATGGTGGCTCCTTAATTTTCCATGTACAGCTAGTATGCGATGAGGCTCCCGTTCCGCCGAGGGGTGGTGGCGGGGTGGGGATCGTCCTCGCGGTCCGAGGTGGCGGGTCGCGCCTGTTCGTGTAATGAGACATTACTGCCCACATGGTGAGAAATCAAAGTGTGGGGGTGATGCAGGCTACATGGTTGCCCCAGCCGCGCCAGATTAATCGAGAGCCGCGAAGGCACGCTCCATGCGGTCGAGTGCCTCTTCTAAGATCTCGCGTGAGGTAGAGAAATTCAACCGCGCATGGCCCGGGCCGCCGGTGCCAAAGGTATCGCCCTCATTAAGCGCTACCTTCGCATTCTCCCGCAACCACTTGGCCGGCTGCGGGTTGCCGCCGATAGCGGTATCGGCAAAATCCAACCACAGCAGGTAGGTGGCATCCGGTTTGCTGGTCTTGAGGCCGGGGATGCGCTTGGGCAGCTCCTCCACCAACCAATCGCGAGTCTCGCGCAGGTAGGCCACCTCCTCATCGAGGAAGTCGCCGCACTCGCGGTAGGCGGTCTCCGCGGCCAACACGCCCAAGGTGCCCGTGCCATCCTTGGCCACGCCAGAAAGGCAGTTCCAGGTCTGAACATCGGCCGCGTTGGAGAAAATCATCTGCGCGCACTTGAGCCCGGCGGTATTAAAGGCCTTAGACGTCGCGGTTACCGTGATGGTGCGCTCCGCGGCCGCCGCGCCGAGCGAGGCTACCGGGATATGCCGGCCCTCATAAACCAGCGGGGCGTGGATTTCATCGGCCAAGATGCGCGCGTCATACTTTTCAGCCAGTTCGACCAGGCCGGTGAGGTAGTCCTCATCCAACACGCGGCCGAGCGGATTATAAGGATTGGCCAGCAAAATAGAGCCCGCGCCCGCTTGGAAGGCGCGCTCAATATCGTCGAGCTCCAAGCTGGTCTCGATCTTCTCGCGGCCCGCGGTGCGTGGCAGCTCCAAAAGCGGTGGGTAGGAAGGAACCGGCACGATCACAGGGGAGTCCTCGCGGGTGAAGTACTGCACGCCGAGCAAGAGGCCGCGCACTACATCGCCGATCCAGAAAATATGGTCGGAGTTGGGGCGCCAGCCGTAGCGTGTGTCATAGAAATTGGCCACCGCTTCGCGCAGCCCCGAGGCCTTGGGCGATGGGGTATAGCCAAAGGTTTCCTTATCCACCATGTCTTCCAGCGCCTTCTTTACGGCGGGCGCGGTGGGGAAATCGGACTCCGCGATCCACAGCGGCAGGACGTCTTCCTCAAAGACGGTCCACTTGCGGGTTCCGCGGGCTTGCAACTCTTCTAGGCTAGGAAACTCCATGGCCATAACCATAACGCGAAGCCCGCGGCCACCCCAGCGCTTTTATGCGCTTTTATTCATCTGCGTTGTCGGCCCAGCGGGAGTCCTCTTCCGCGTCTTCGGACTCGTCGGAGGCAGAGCCGGAGACAAAGCCATACTTCTTCAACCGGCGGCGGTCTGCGGCCGAGGTGGATTGGGTGAGCTTGAGTAGCTCGGCATAAATGCCACCGGATTGTGCCAGCTCGGCCGGCGAGCCCATCTCATCAATGCGGCCGCGATCCAGGGTGATGATGGTATCGACATCCGCAATGGTGGATAGGCGGTGGGCAATTATCAGCGTGGTGCGGTCTTTCATCAGCTCATCGAGGCCGGCCTGCACGGCGCGCTCGGACTTGGTATCCAGCGCCGAGGTGGCCTCATCCAGGACCAGGATGGGCGCATCCTTGAGCATGGCGCGCGCCACGGAGACGCGCTGCTTCTGCCCGCCGGAAAGCTTCAGACCGCGCTCACCAATGACCGTGTCATAGCCGTCCGGGAAGGCTTGGATGAACTCATGGGCATTGGCCCGCTTGGCGACGTCCACGATTTCCTCCTCCGTGGCACCCGGCTTGCCATAAGCGATGTTCTCGCGAATGGTGCCAGAAAAGAGGTAGGACTCCTGGAAGACCACACCCACCGAGGCGCGCAGGCGCGAGGCGGTGAGATCGTCGACCCGATGGCCCAGTACATCCAGGTGCCCGGCCGAGGGATGGTAAAGGCCTAGCAAGAGGTTGACCAACGTGGACTTACCGCCGCCGGACTCGCCCACGAGCGCCACCTTGTGGCCCTCAGAGGCGGCGAAGGAAATATCTTCCACCACGGGCTTGCCTTCCTCGTAGGCGAAGGAGACGTGATCAAAGGAGAAGACCGGCGCGCCGGGCGTGGGCTCCAGCGGGCTGACCGGGGTGAGGTCGAGCTGCGGAGTATGTGAACCGGTGGTGGCCGCAACCAGCTCGCGCGGTGCGGTGGGCTCCAACTCTTCTTCCATGACCTTGAAGTAGTCCTTGGAACCGGCGATGGCGCGCTGGGCGGTATCGACAATCCAGCTCATCATAAAGACCGGCTGCTTCGCGCTGGAAACCATCTGCAGCAGCATGACCATATCGCCTAAGGAGAAATGTCCCTCGAGCGTGCGCCAGAAAATTACGCCGTAAATTCCCAGGAAGATAACGGCCATGGCTAGGCCACGGAAGGTATCCATCATGTGCCACCAGCGGGACTGCGGCTTGGTGGTATCGACCACGGTGCGGTAACGCTTGGCAAAGTGGGAGAGCTCGCGGGTTTCGCTCACGAAGGACTTGGTCACCTTGACCTGGCCGATGACCTCCGCGAAGCGGCCGTTGGCGACGTCAATATTCTCGTTTTTGACCGCCTCAAACTTCTGCCAGCGCTTCGAAGTCAGCGCGGTAAGCCACATATAGACCGGAAAGAGCAGGGCGAGCAGGATAGCCAGCGGCCAGTAATACCACGCGGTAATGGCCAGCACCGCGAGGGTCTGGATGATCATCGTGAAGAAGTTATTGGCAAAGGACTGCACGAACTGCGTGATATTGGCAATCGAGCGGTCCAGCCGGGCGATGATCGTGCCGGTGACCTGGTTATCGTAATAGCCCTGCGGGAGAGCCAGCAGCTTGGCGAAGTAGCGCGTGGACAAAATCTCGCGCAGGCGCGAGACCATGACATCGCCGATGTAGCCGCCGATATTGCGGAAGAGGGCATTGGCGGCGTCGGCAAGGAAAAGCGCCACTGCCAGTAACAGCACCGTGCGCAGCGCATCGCCCAGTGGGGCGTCGTTCCGCAGGGCGCCCACGATGGTATCGGTGGCCTCGCGCGTCAAAAACGGTGAGACAAGTGCAACGACCGCAGTGATCGTGGCAGCCAGCAGCACGCCTAGGTAAAAGGGCCACAGGGCGGAGGCACTGCGGGTAATGCGCAAAATGGAATTCATAAGTAGACCACACTCACTTCGAAACGGCGGTTAGTGCGCGGAATTAGGGAAGAAGACGGAGAGATTTAAGCGACTGCCCAGTATGCCACATGCGGCGTTTACGAGCGTAAATACTTAAGTTCAGGGAGGTTTAGGCTAAGGTACTTGTGCAGAAATACAACAATCTTCGCGTGCAAAGGATCCATCCACGGTGAAAATTTCCCACACACTCGGCGCGGGCGTAGTCAGCGTACTTGCCGTGACCCTGACCGGATGTAGCGTTCTCCAGCCGGAAGAAACCGGGCTGGGGGACCATATCACCGTCTCCAGCTCCGAAGAGGCCCCGTACGAGGCCAAGGACACTGACGATAAGGAAGTTACCTCCAACCTGGCCGAGCCGGTAGAGGATAAGGGCCTTGGTGTGAGCTGGGAGTTGCAGGGCGTGTATACCGATAGCAACTCCGGTGGCACCGTGGTGACCATCCTGCTCAAGAACGACAATGACGTGCCCCTGCCTGTCGACGCCTTCGATGACCCCACCCTGGAGCGCGCCGATGGCAATGGCGGCTGGGCCAAGATCAATTCCTTGCCCTATGACAAGGAGTCCGCCCCGGGCGTAGAACCCCCGGGACTCGATCATCCGCTGGGCGCGGGCGCTTCGGTCAACCTGCAGTACCGCTATGACGTGACGCCTGGCAACCTGTGGAATGCGCGTTTGCACATTGGCAACGTGACCTGGGTAGGAGACCTTAATCTATGACAGAACTTGTAGTCTTGGCCTCTGCCGCAGGTGAAGCCATCGGCACCGCTCCCAAGGCCGAAGTTCATACCACCGATACTCCGCTGCACTTTGCCTTCTCTGCCTGGCTGACCTGCGGCGGCAAGGTGCTGGTCACCCGCCGTGCGCTGAGCAAGCGCACCTGGCCCGGCGTGTGGACCAATGCCTTTTGTGGCCACCCCGCACCCGGCGAAGAGACCACGGACGCGGTGCTGCGTCGCGCTACCTTTGAGCTCGGCATTGCGCCGACAGATCTATCTGCACCGCGGCTTATCCTGCCGGACTTTTCCTATCGCGCGGTGGATTCCTCGGGCACGGTAGAAAATGAAATCTGCCCGGTATATACCGTCGAGCTTGCTGCCGACGCCGCCTGGGAGCCCAATCCCGACGAGGTCGATTCTTTCCAATGGGTTGAGCCAGAAAACCTCTTTGCCGCCGCCGATGCTATGCCCGGTGTCTTTAGCCCGTGGATGATTGACGAGCTCGCGGACAGCACGCTGCGCGCCGCGTTGTAATTTCGGCGCCCGCTACACCCCAAGCTCGTCGTCGTTATAGAAGGCCGCGGCCACATAGTCCAAGGTGGCATAGGCTAGGCGGCGCTCGCCCGTATCCAGGTCAAATTCCAGCACCTGGTGGTCATCGCCGTAGCGGGGGAATCCGGGCTCACCTGTGGTGGCATAGTGGCGCAACCACTCGTTGAGCTCGCCGGCCGGCGTAGTCTTCGCCTCCTCGTCTCCGCTGCCGCCAAAGAGCGGGTCCAACTCGGCGCAGTGCACCGCGGGCGAATCGGAGCGGGTAAATTCCATCATCCAGGTCGGTCCCGGAGCGTGCTCGGCTACCTGGGCGGTCCAGCGGCGCACTGCGGCATCACCGATGAGGCGGCCCATCGGCCGCTGCGGATCGACGTAGTGCGCCAGTTGCCGCCACTGTTTGAAACGATCGTGCGACATCCCAAACTTGGGCGAGAGGTAGCTGGTAATAAAGCCGGCCAGCGCCATTTTGTCTATGCGCTGGGCCGCGGGCATGGTGTAGAACTCATCGCGGGTGGAGGTCACCACGATGGGAATATCCGCTAGTTCTTCGGCGCGCAGTGGCGCGGGGCCCAAGGCGACGTCGAAGCGGTACTTCTTGCGGAATTTGGCATAGCCCTTGGCCAGCGATTCCGGGTCCATCTTTTCCAGGGCATGACGCGTGACCGGTACGCCTAGGGTCCGGCGCAGGTCGGTGACGCGGTGTTCAAAACGGTCGCGCGGGAATGCCGGCGAGAGTGCCAGCACGCGGCGGAAACCGCCCCGGAAGTGATCGCGGCGCGCCAGCCACAGGCTTATCGCCGCCCCGGCGGATTGGCCCACCAAGGTGATATTGGTCTTATCGCCGCCAAAGGCTTCGATATTGTCCTGGAGCCACTCCAAGGCCAAGAGACAATCATCGATGCCGCGGTAGCGGTCCGCCTCGTCGCCGTCGAAGCGCGCAAAGCCGGCCAAGCCCACCCGGTAACCCACGTTGACCTGGATTACCCCGTGGTGGGCATTCTTCGTTCCCGTTAGCCGTGAATCCTCGTGCGAGCCGTGCTCAAAGCGGCCGCCGTGAATATAGACCACGACGGGGCACTCGGCGGCATCGGCAGGCGCGGTAATGCTCAGCGCAATATCTGCTGGGTGCGGCTCGCGGGCATCCTGGTCGCGGGTGCCTTCGAGCGGCTCGGCAGGCGAGTAGGGGCTGGGGATGGTGCTATAGCGCACCGAGTGGAAATAGTGCAGGCCATCGCGGCGCACGCCGGTGATCCGGCCGGAAGCGGTGGCGACGGTAACGGGAATCTGGGCGCTCGACATGACAGCCAGATTACCGCGAGCAAGTAGGATAAGTGGCCATGGAGTGGTTGACGAGCTTGGGCAGCACACTATCGCAATTGTTGGTGCAGGCGCCCGTGTGGATTCAAATGGTCATCGTGGTGGCCATCGCCGTACCACTCATGGTGGTCATAGCGTGGTGCCTGATGTGGGCAGTTGACCGCGTGGCCAATCGAGCCGCCGGAGTGATTTCCCAGCAGCGCAGCCGCAGCACTAAGATAGACCACCATGGCTGAGGAAAATAACGAGCGCGCGCGGCAGGAGCGCGCCGAGCTGCGCGCCAACCCCCGCGAGGGCCTTTGGGACCCCGAAGCCAAGCGCGCCGGCCAGCCTTCCGCCCTGGCAGCCACACCTGGCGCCCAGCCGGCAAAGCGCAAGCGCGCCCTGCCCAAATCCCGCGTCTCTCTCACACTGTGGACGATGATCGCGCTGGTCATCGTCGTTGCCCTCATCGGCCTGTGGACCTAGGCGCGCCCACCGCCTGCCGAGGCCGGGGCCAGCGCTAGTCCTTCCGGCTGGTGGCTGCTAAGCGCTGGAAGAATTCCACCTCAGCAAGATCCTCGATAAGCAGGGCAGTGCCGTTGGTATCGCACAGCGGCACGCACCAATTGGGATAAAGCTCGTGCGTGGTGCCCGGCTGATTTTGCGCACGCACATCGCCCACCATGTCCACCAAGCTGGTGCAGGCAAGCGCCGAAGGCGTGCCCGCAATATAGCGGTGCAGCGCCACAGAGATGTCTTCCTCCTCGCCGCGGGAGGCGCGCTCGGCCGGATCCACCAGGTAATCGCGCTGCGGCAAGAGGCCTCGGTCCGCCACCGCGCCCAATACGCGGGCCTGCCATTCGATGTCATCGCGCTGCTCATCATCCACCGAGCGGGTCAGCACGCCTAAGCGCGCGCGGAGCGAAATATGATCGCCGCGCAGGTACGCCAAGGTTGGCGGCAGATCGTGCGTATTGACCGAGGACAGCGCCAGCTGGCGGTACTTCTCTTGCGGCAGCGGGGAGTAGTCATCATCGTCGCGTTCAAACCACACGATGGAGGTACCCAGCACCGCCTTCTGCGCGAGCACGTCTTGTACCCACGGCTCGACGGTGCCCAGGTCCTCACCGATGACCACCGCACCGGCGCGCTGCGCCTCCAAGGCCAAGATGCCCACCATGGCCTCAAAGTCATAGGAGACATAGGTGCCCGTCAGCGGGCTGGCCATGCGCGGGATCCAATACAGGCGGAAAAGACCCAAGATGTGGTCCACGCGCACGCCGCCGGCATGGCGCAGCACGGTGGAGAGCATCTCGCGCCACGGGGCATAGCCCGCGGCGGCCAAGCGCTGCGGGTGCCATGGCGGCTGCGACCAATCCTGGCCCTGCTGGTTATAGTCATCCGGCGGGGCACCTACCGAACATTGCGGCGCCAAGTATTCGGTGAGGTTTACAGCATCGGCGCCGCCTGGGTGCACGCCCACTGCCAGGTCGGTGACTAATCCGAGGCGCATGCCGGCATCGAGTGCGCGCTGCTGCGCGGCGGCCAGCTGCTCATCGCACAGGAACTGCAGCCAGGAATAAAAGCGCGTGAGCGTGTCCATGTCCAGGCCTTCGGCATGGCGCTGGCCCGACTGTGCCGCGGCGTCTTGCTGCGCGCACCAATACGCAAAATCGCGCAGGCCACGGCCCTCCTCGCGGGCGTAGCGCACGAAGGCCTCTTCGCGCTCCGGGGAGGGCTGGTAGTTAAAGAGCTCGCGCAGCACCTGCAGCTTGGCCTCAAAAATGGTGTCGCGGTCAATCTCCTCGGCGCTGCGATTGCGCTGGCGAAACTCCTCGGCCAGCTCGCGCACGTCATCCTGCAGGTCCTCCGGCAGGAGCTTGAGCTCCGGGATGGATTCGATGTGCAGGTAGAGCGGGTTGATAAAGCGCCGCGTGGTGGGCAGGTACGGCGAGTCCTCCACCGGCGGAAGCGGCTCGGCCGCATGCAGCGGGTTGACCAGCAAGAAATCCGCGTGCGGGGCCAACGTTTCTGCCAACTGCCCCAAAACCTGGAAATCGCCGATGCCCCAGGAGGATTCCGAGCGCACCGAATACAGCTGCGCCATCACGCCACTGATTGGGCGCTCCACAAACTCATCGGCCGTGGAAAGCCGCGCCGGGGTGATAATCAGCGGGCAGGCATGCTTGCCGATGCCCCCGGACTCCAACACCAGCTCGTGGTACCCCATGGGCAGATCGCCGGGGATGTGGAAGCTCGCCTCGCCCCACAGGGTGCCATCAACGTCAGCATCCGGGGCGTCATTGGGGTCTTGGTAGACCTCGCGGGTGCCTCCTTCCTCCAGCTCAATGTGTACGTTGGCGGCATCGCCCGCGTGCACGTGGACCACGAACCCGCGCTCTTGGCCCTGGGGTGCGACAACGCAGTGGGGTAGGGGCTGGGAGGAGCGGTCCAGGTAGTCGTCGTAAAGCAGCTGCGTGAGCGCCGCATCGTCCGGATTGTCATCGATGGCCACGCCCAAGGCGCGCAGGGTATAGGCAATAGTGTCTTCAGCGACGTGGACGGGGAAACCAGACTGGGAGGTATAGCTGGTGGCCACGCCGTGGCGCTGAGCGAGTTCTTCAAGCAAGTCGCGGGTAGTCACAGGCCACATTGTGCCACGGGGACAACGCACCTGCTGGGGAACAGATTGGTACAGTAGGCGAAGATTAATAATTAGCTGTTCGAAAGGACACCGCGTGACCCTGCAAGAAGTGCATACCCCGGCGCAATTTACTATCGAGCCGGGCGAAACCTGCCTGACCGCCCTCATGGACACCGCGAAGAAGCGCCCTCACGGCGTCATGTTCACCCGCCCGGCTAACTACGAGTGGGTCAACGTCACGGGTAAAGAATTCATCGATGAGGTCTTTGAAGTAGCCCAGGGACTTATCGCCCTAGGCGTGCAGCAGGGGGATCGTGTCGCCCTTATCTCTGCCACCCGCTATGAGTGGTCCCTGTTGGACTTTGCCATTTGGGCCGCCGGTGCCGCCTCCGTACCGGTCTACCCGTCCTCGTCCGCCTCCCAGGTGCGTTGGATCATTGAGGACTCCGGCGCCGTGCTCGCCATCACGGAAACCCGCGAGCACTCCGAGCTGGTAGAAAACCTGGTGCTGCAAGAAGACGGCGAACCCAACCTCAAGGGCTCCCCATCGCAGCTGCGTCGCGTGCTGGAAATTAACTCCTCTGCCATCGATACCTTGAAGTTCGAGGGCCGCGGCGTGGCGGCCGACGAGGTCTACGCCCGCATCAAGGCCACCTCCACCGATGACCTGGCCTCCCTGGTGTATACCTCGGGCACCACCGGTCGCCCCAAGGGCTGCATCCTGACCCACCGTAATTGGCTGGCCCAGACCCGTGGCCTGTGCACCAACCCCATCGGCATCTTCGCTGTGCCGGGCAGCCACACCCTGACCTTCCTGCCGCTGGCCCACGTCTTTGCCCGCGCGGTATCCATTGCGGTGGCCATGCGCGGCGCCTCCCAGAATCACTGGTCGGACTTTTCCACCATCTCTATCGAGTTCGCCCGCTCCCGCCCGAACGTCATCTTGGGCGTGCCGCGCGTCTTTGAAAAGGTGCGCAACTCTGCCGCCGCTAAGGCGGCCGATTCCGATATCAAGTCCCTGCTTTTTGAGCAGTCCGAGAAGGTAGCCATCGAGTACTCCAAGGCCCTGGATAAGCCGGAGGGCCCGGACCGCCTGCTGAAGGCCAAGCACAAGGTCTTTGACAAGCTGGTGTACTCCACCATCCGCAATGGCGTGGGCGGCAACGTGAACTACTGCATTACCGGTGGCTCGGCCATGGGCCATGACCTGCTGCACTGGTACCGCGGCATCGGCATCCCGGTCTATGAGGGCTATGGCCTGACCGAGGTCGCCGCCGCGGCCGCAGTGGACTTTGTGGATCAGTCCATCGGCACCGTTGGACCGCCGATGGGTGGCGTGACCTTCCGCATCAACGAGGAAGGCGAAATCTGCATCAAGGGCGATATCGTCTTCCACGGTTACTGGAATAATCCGGAAGCCACGGCCGAGGCCCTCGAGGATGGCTGGTACAACACCGGCGACCTGGGCGAGATTGATGAGGACGGCAAGCTCGTTATCACCGGCCGCAAGAAGGACCTCATTGTCACGGCCGGCGGCAAGAATGTCTCGCCCGGCCCGATGGAGGATATCTTGCGCGGGCACCCGCTTATCTCTCAGGCCATGGTGGTAGGCGATGGCAAGCCCTTCGTCGGCGTGCTGCTGACCTTGGATCCGGATATTTTGAAGCGCTGGAAGCTGGACCACAACATTCCGGAGAATCGCTCCATGCGCGAGCTGGCCACCGACCCGACCCTGCGCGCGGAGCTGCAGGATGCCATCAACCAGGTCAATGCCACCGTCTCCCATGCGGAGGGAATCAAGAAGTTCTACATCCTCGAATCTGACCTTACCGAGGAAGAAAACGAGCTGACCCCCACCATGAAGGTCAAGCGCAACGTGGTTTCGCAGCGCTATGCCGCGGCCATCGAGCACCTGTACAAGCGCTAGGCTGCGCGACGGGTACACCCGGGGGAATTCCCTCGGGTGTTTCTTTTTGCCCTGCTTGCCGACGCCCCCTTCTGCAGCTCACCCCACCATCCTCACCCCAGCGCGGGCGAACCTGCCATAAACCTGTGAATGGCTTCGGAGTGTCGCGCGCTCGCGGCGGCGGATCTCGCATAAAGTCGTGAGGCGTTACAGCAAACCTCAACCTCTACTAGAGGTTAGAAATGGGACCGTGGAAGGAGTGGCTCGAAGCCAATGCACAAAATCGCCGCCGAGCTGCGCCACCGCGAGCTTACGCAAGAGATTTACAATATCGGCGACGAAGTCGCAGAATATCTCGAGCACCTCATTGAAGCCATCGAGGATTGGGACGAAGAGCTGTGCATGGATTGCCTAGCTGAGCTTGGCGATATCGTCGAAGACGCCCGCGTTGACTCCGGCCGTTGTGTAGGCGAGCTGATGGGCCTGCGTCAGGCTTTGGTCTCCGGCGTGCGCTCCGGCACCATTTCCGCCGCTTCTTCCGGCGTGAATGACGTGGAAGAGCCGGAACAACTTACCCCGCGCCTATTGGATGAGCGATTCCCCATCTCCAAGCCCATCGTGGTGCACGAGCTGGCCGAGTCCCTGCGCTCTCGCACCCAGGCTGTGGCGGATTACCTCCGCGAGGTAGTCGAGTACGTGCTCGCGCAAACCGACGCCGTAGCCCGCAACCTCGACATGGTCTCGCTGCCACACCTGTACAAGCGCACCGGCGAGTCCGCCCTCATTGCGGTCCAAGCGTGGAAGCACACGGTGCTTGATACCCACCCGGCCTATGTCCGCACGATGCGCGGGCATAACCCACCGCAGTTCTTAGAAGAGCGCGCCCGCGTTGCCGCAGTGGTGGAAAAGGTCCGCGCTAAGCGCGAGGCGGCCCGCCGGGCTACAACTGCATAAACCCCATAGACTTCCTTGTTTCACGCAAGGGGATGTTCACGGCCACCGAGATTCCCTCTCTCGGTGGCCGTTGAAGTTTTCTGCGCTAGGTGTGATGTCCAGGGACGTTGTTGAGTCGGTCGAAGGGTACGCCGCCAATCGCAGAGTGGTGTCGGTGGTGGTTGTAGAAGTGGAGCCAGCCGGGCAGCGCCAGGCGTCGTTCGGCCTCTGAACCGTAAAACCTGGCATAGGCCCAGCCGTCCCCGAGCGTGCGGTGGAATCGCTCGATCTTCCCGTTCGTCTGCGGCCGGTAGGGGCGTGTCCGCTTGTGTCGGATGCCGAGCCGAGCGCAGAAGTCCCTCCATGCGTGGGATCTGTATGCCGACCCGTTGTCGGATAGGACTCGCTCGACGGTCACGCCTCGTTCGGCGAACCAGGCCACGGCGCGTTCGAGAACTCCCACCGCTGTGCTCGCCTGCTCATCCGACCAGATTTCTGCGTATGCGACGCGGGAGTGGTCATCGATGACTGTGTGAACGAACGCCGTCCCGGTGCGCGGCTTGTGATCTTTTCCTCGTGGTAATCCCGGAGTCGCGAGCTTGTTCCGTGCGCCTTGCTGCCGACCTACGTAACGATGTCCACCGCCGTCGGGGATGTTGCCGAACTTCGTGACATCGACATGAATCAACGATCCCGGATGAGGATGCTCATATCGCCGCAATGGCTCGCCAGTGACACGATCGATATGCGAGAGGCGGTTCACGCGGCAACGGACGAGGACCGCGTGAACAGTCGACGTCGAGAGACCAAGTCGCGCAGCGATCTGGGCTGGCCCCAGTCGAAGCCGCCAGCGCAGGTTGATGATCTTCTTCTTGACATGCTCGGGCGTCCTGCCTGGGATCCGGTGCGGCTTGCTGGAGCGATCCTGCATCCCAAACTCACCCTCTTCCCGGTAGCGGCCTGCCCATTTCCGGGCAGTGATCGGGGAGACCATGAACATCTTTGCGGCGATCGTGGCCGGATAGCCGTCTTCGACAATCAGCCGAGCTAACCGGAGACGGGCACGAGGAGTGAGAAGAGCGTTCGGATGGGTCATCAATTGGCCTCCGCCGCGGTCTTCGTAAGCGCGCGTCTGGTGAGAAGCATGATGACGAGAGCGATCGCTGTCAGCACCGAAGCGACCCAAACCGGCGCGAGCAGCCCCAGCCCGGTCGCGAGCCCGAGCGCACCAAGCACGGGCCCCGCTGCAGCTCCGATATTCAATGCTGCGGTTGCGTACGAACCGCCCATCGTTGGCGCACCCGATGCTGCATACAGCACACGCGTGATCAGAGTACTGCCGACGCCGAACGACAGGAATCCCTGAACGAGGACGAGGACGATAAGCGCAACGGGATGAGATGCGACCACTGCCAACACGATCCAGCCTGTCAGCAATAGCGGTCCGCCGACTGCGAGCACGAGGCCAGGTCGTTGATCTGATAGTCGTCCTGCGATCGTGACGCCAAGGAACGATCCGATGCCGAACATCACCAGCGCGACGGACACCCACGCTTCGGCCAAGCCCGCGGTCTCGGTCACGATGGGTGCCAGGAAGGTGAATGCCGCAAAGGTCCCTCCGTTGATCAGCGCTCCGAGTGCCATGGCCAGGATGAGCCGCGGCGTCGCCAACTGGCTGAGCTCGACACGGAGCCTTGGTGAGGTCGCGCTAGTCTCGCTCCGACCAACATTGTTCGTGACGCCACGAATGACTCCAACGGCCGCGGGAATACAGAGGATGGCGATCGCCCAGAACGTCGTTCGCCAGCCCAGCGCTGTGCCGAGCAGTGCCCCGGCGGGGACGCCCACGACGGTTGCGATCGTCGTGCCGGAGAGCAGGATCGACAGTGCACGCCCCTTCTGGTTCGCTGGCACGAGGGTAGTGGCCGTGCTCAGTGCTACGGCGAGGAATCCTGCGTTTGCGAGAGCGCTGAGCACCCGGGTGATGAGCAGGAGAGAGAACACTGGTGTCATCGCTCCGATGACGTGGCTTCCCGCGAACACGAGAAGGCAAACGATCAATGTGAGCCGCGGTGGCCAACGGCGAGCGAATGCCGCCCTCACTGGCGCGCCGACGACCGTACCGACTGCGAATGCGGAGGTCAGCAGGCCCGCAGTGCCGACCGAGACGTCAAGTTCGGTCGCGATCGCGGGGAGCAATCCCGCGAGCATGAATTCTGAAGTGCCCATGACGAAGACCGCCAGGGCAAGCATGTAAAGGGCAAAAGGCATCGAGTACTCCGAGGTGTGAGATCAAGAAATGGTTCTTCTTGTCACCACGGCCAGCGCCCCGGGTACGCCAGACATACGCCCACACAGATCGTGGGCGTCGTAACTAGTGGTTCAAGGGGCTGGCGGTGTGACCGACAACCCCTGACCTGTCTGATTCGGGACTCGACATGCCCCAAACTCTAACATGCCTTCAATGGCAAGGGCAAGCGGTCTGGACAGATACTTCTTGAATCGGCACGGTGTCATTACGGGCGGGGGCCAGAACAACGTCCCTGGACATCACAGCTAGGGCGCCCCGATTCGGGGAAGCAGTTAGGGAAATTTTAGGTTAACAGCCGTTCCATATAATTTCTGTTATGCCTGTTCAGTGGGTTGGGTTGTGTATCCAGCGGTATTGTTGCTGGATCAACCTTAAAATCTAAGTAGAAAATACTCTCAACGCGCTGTAGGGTAATTCCCGTCCAAGCGAACGCCGTGACCTAGCAGCATCCACACGCGGCGCGCGCAATCACATTCTTTAACCACATCTACAGGGAGTTAAACCATGGGCGCACGCCGAACTTCTCGCCTCATTGCCAGCGCAGTGGCCGTAGCCACCTTCTCTTCCATCACTGTTGTGCCTAACGCCGTCGCCGCCGACGACACCACCTTTGTCGAGGAAAAGACCACCGACGATACCGTTAGCCTCAACGGGATCGAATTCGATGAGAACGGCAAGCTGCTCGAGGAAAACAACGCCGGCGATAAGGCGATGGAAGAACTCGACGCAGAAGAAGACGCCGCCGAGTCCATCACCCCGTACGCAGTAGACGGCGCGGAGGAGACCGCCGAGGCTCCGGCTTCCGAGGAGTCTGCAAAGCCAACCACCCTCGAGGAACTCGCACAGACTGAGGCCTCCAACGGCGACGTCAACGTCAAGGTGGTCAAGGATGAGCAGAAGGACAAGCTTGTTTGTGAGGTCACTGATGCCCCTGACAAGGAAGGCAACATGCTCGACCTCAAGCTTGCGCTGGCTAAGGCCTTCTACGATGGCGGCGAAAAGATCCTCAAGACCGTCTGGGAGATCATCCCGGTTGTCGGCGACCTCGTTCCGGCTGATTTCATCGATAAGATTTCCGGTAAGACCTGGGACGGCATTGCCAAGCTGGTCAAGGAAGGCGAGAAGGACAAGACCGTTACCTGGGATCTCTCCCGCGCCCAGGGCATGGCCATCGGCCGTATCGATAACGCCGATGCCGACGTTGATATGAACAACCCGGATGGTGCTAAGAAGACCGTCTCCGGCCTGCTTAAGTTCGCCGACGGCGCCTTTGGCAAGGGCACCAAGGTTATCTTGAAGCTCTTTAATGCAGCCGTTACCATCGCCGGCCTGGTTCCAGGTGCGAGCGTCGCCGGCGACCTGAAGCTGAGCAAGGACCAGCAGAAGAGCATCGAAGACTCCCTGAACAACATCTCCACCGCAGCTTCCGATCTCGCGGCTGTGAACGCCCCAGCCGGCCAGCTGTGCTCCGATATGCTCAACGGCAAGAAGACCAAGGACCAGCCTGCCGAGGAGAACCCTTCCGAGGAGCCTTCCTCCGAGGAAACCACTTCCGAGGCTCCGGCTTCTGAGGATGCTACCTCTGAGGAGACCACCCCGTCTGAGTCCGCAGAAGAGACCTCCACCGAGGAGACCTCCGCTGGAGAAACGGCCACCGAAGAGCCGACCTCCGCTGAAGAAACGGCCACCGAAGAGCCGACCTCCGCTGAAGAAACGGCCACCGAAGAGCCGACCTCCGCAGAAGAAACTTCCGCTGAAGAGCCGAC
Organism: Corynebacterium sp. MSK074; assembly: GCF_030229735.1. Classification (NCBI taxonomy): domain Bacteria; kingdom Bacillati; phylum Actinomycetota; class Actinomycetes; order Mycobacteriales; family Corynebacteriaceae; genus Corynebacterium; species Corynebacterium sp. MSK074. The sequence goes on along the minus strand of NZ_JASPIX010000003.1, from coordinate 49,762 downwards.
CTCTGAGGAATCCACCGAACCTTCCACTACCGAAGCTGCGGTTGTTCCGGGCAAAGACGGCCAGGACGGTAAGGACGGCCAGGATGGCGTAGACGGTAAGGATGGCCAGGATGGCCGCGACGGTCGCGATGGCCGTGACGGTCGTGACGGTAAGGATGGCGAGAACGGCCGCGATGGACGCGATGGTCGCGACGGCCGCGACGGCGAAGATGGCCAAGACGGTAAGGACGGCCGCGACGGCGAAGATGGCCAGGATGGTCGCGATGGCCGCGATGGCCGAGACGGACGTGATGGCCGAGACGGTCGCGACGGACGTGACGGCCGCGATGGCATCAACGGCAAGGACGCAGACATGTCTTCCGTCGCAGGGTTCTCCTTCCTGGCTGCGCTCGTAGGCGGCGGCACGGTGCTGGGCATCCTGTCCACCATTGACTACCTCTACACCCACGGCATGCTGCCGAAGAACAGCGTCCCCTGGCGCATCAACCAGTAAGACCTTCCTGTTGAGGCATTAGCTGGAAGTAGTAGAGCCTCCGCGAGCATGCGCTCGCGGAGGCTTTTTCTTATTGCGGGCGAAGTCTCGGTGGGTTCTCTTGCAAGGCATTCGCCATTACCCGCCCTTCGCGCTCACCGGCGCAGCCGACTCCGCGGCGAAAGCACCGCTGGTGAGCGCGAAGGGCGGCGGGGTAGAGGATGGCGGGAGGCAGGAAGCGTGGACTTAGGCAGAACGGGCGGCCTCTTGTCTGGCGGAGATGGTGGAAATGAGGTCGGTCAGGAAGCGAGTGGGGTGGTCGATGAGCTGTCGCGGGGTATAGCAGAGGACGGTGAAGCCGGCCTCGCGCAGACGTCGGTGGCGCTCACGCTGATGGGCAAGCGCCTTCGCGGGGATGATGTCGATGAGGTAGGCGCTGTTGATGCATAGAGCGGTCGTGATGCCAGGCAGCGCGGTGAACGGCGCCTCGAAGAACATGGGCCAGGGGAAATCGGCCTCAATGATAAGGGCGCGGGCGAAAGACTCGTAGGGAGAGCGGGAAAGAGCAGAGGCGTGGTGGATCACGGCGCGGACGATGCGGCTATTGCGCACCCGGCCCATGCGGGCGAACTCTTCCTTGAGGTCTTCTCGGCTGAGGCCGGAGCGCAAAGCGGAATCGGCGGCGATGAGGCCGTCGGTGAAGCCGTGGTAGCGGGCGACGTCGATAACCGCGCGGGCCTTGGAAACGCATCGGGTGCCGTCCACGAGGACGGGCTCGGGAAGGGAAGCCTTGCGGTAGATGCGCTCGGGATGGCGGCGGTCCTTGTGGGGAAGCGTATTGGTGGGAAGGGACATTTCAATCTTTTCCTCGGCCGTGGCGATGACCCACAGTCCGTGCACGCGGGCGGCGGACTTGGAGATGAGCACCGCGGTATAGGCGCTGCGGGCGGCGGCGATGGCGCGCAGGCGCAGCTGGGAGGGGAAGTCGAGGCAATGGTAGTGATCGCGCTGGACTGCGATGCGTGGTGCGAGTTTGAGGTACGTGCCGTTTTTCAGGTCGGTCCAAAAGGTGGGGTGGTTGGTGCGGATGGAGTCGATATTGGTCAGTGGTGGTGTCATGACTCCTAGGAAAGGGCACGCTGTCGGCTGGTGCGAGGAGGTGGCGGCCGGGCCTGTGGATAACAAGGCCGCAGGGAAAGGAGAGTGAGCGAAGTGGCGGCTGGGAAAGTTACGGCCACAGTTATCCACAGGCCGGGAAATAGCCCTTGCGCGCGGGCGCGAAAACGGCAAAGCCCGCGCCGGCCACAATGAAGCGGGCACAGGCGCGGGCGAGGACGCGGCGGGAACTAGACGGCCGGGGGAGGGGTGACCTTATCTAGCTGCTCGGTAATCTGCGGCCATAGCTGGCCCATGATGTCGTCCCAGGTGAGGATCCACACGGCGTTGTCCTTATCGGCCTTGCCCACCATGACAAGCTGCTCGTTGCGAGCGCGCATGTGGTCCAGAGTCTTTTGCACGGTAGTGGAAGAAGACACGGACAGGGCAGGGCGGGAGAACTCGAGAACCGGGGTCTCTGGTTCTGCCAGCAAGGTATCGCGCACGTGGACCACGCGGGGGACGCGGGAGTCCTTAGGGAAGACCAGCACGCGCATGATGTTCTTGCGCACAACGAGGTCTTGGAGGTCGTCCACGGTGGCGTCGGAAGGCAGGGGCACTACCTCAGAGCCGTGCTCGCGAGCCATGGCGCCAACGGTGGAGTTTTCCAACTCGATGACATCAGAAATCTGGTTGGCAGACTCATCATCCAAAGCGCCGGTCTCGCGGGAGTGCTCGACCAAGGTGCGCAGGGTTTCGGCGTCGTAGCCGGCTGCGCCGGCGCGGTCGACGGGCTCTTCGCCGGCCATGGAGACCATTTTGTTGGCCATGACGTTGATCCACTTCAGCAGCGGGCGGAAGATCCACACGAAGCCACGTGCGGGGACCGCGATGAACTGCAGGGCGGTCTCCGGGTGAGTAATAGCCCAAGACTTCGGTGCCATCTCACCCAGCACGAGGTGGAGGAAGGTGACGATGAAGAGGGCGAGGAGGAAGCTGACGACGTCGGCAATGCCTAGCGGCAGGCCCGCGGCCTCCAGCGGTGCCATGAGCAGGTGGTGCACCCAGGGCTTGGTTACAGCACCGAGCACGAAGGTGGCGGCGGTAATGCCCAGCTGCGCGCCGGCGAGCATGATGGTCAGCTCATTGAGCGAGCGCAGGCTGGCGCGAGCGGTGCGGGAATTTTCTGCATCCTCTTCCAAGCGGTTGCGGCGAGCGCCCATCAAGGAGAACTCGATAATCACAAAGAAGCCGGAAGCGGCGATGATAAGCAGGGTCACGAGGAGGTTAAACCACCAAGATTCGGTCATTATGCGTCCTCCTTCTTAGCGGCATCATCATCGGAGTGGTCGGAGTAATCCTCCACCAGCTCGATGGCAAGCACGGACGGCACGTGGCGGTCCACCTCTTGCACGCGCAGGCGGATGGAGCGAACGGGGGCCTCATCGTGGTCCACCCAGTCTTCGGGCTCGGCCTCGAGCTGGATGGTGTGTTCCTCGCCTACCTCAGGCAGCGCACCGGAGTGGGCAATGACGAGGCCGGCGACGGTCTCAAAGTCGCCCTCGGGCAGGTCGTGGCCGATGGCGCGCTCGATCTCATCAATCGGCGTATCGCCGTCGACCAACCAGTGGGAATCGTCCTGCTCGGTGATTTCCTCGGTTTCTTCGATATCGTGCTCATCGGTGACATCGCCCAAGATCTCCTCGGCCAAGTCCTCCATGGTCACGATGCCCACAAAGCCGCCGTATTCATCGATAACGCACGCCATCTTCTGGTCGCTATCGCGCAGCTCTTCCACCACATCCGGCAGCGGCATCAGCTCAGGGACCACGACGGCCTCCTGCATGATGCTGGTGGCCTTGGTGGCGGCGGGCAGGTCGCTTCCCAGGACGTCGATAAGATGCACCACGCCGATTGGATTGTGTTCATCGTCGATGACGGGGTAGCGCGTGTGGTCGGTAGACATCATCTCGCGGACCTCACCAAGGGTGGTGTCCGGATCAATGACGTCCACACGGGAGCGTGGAATCATGGCGTGTTCAACGTCGTGCTCTGGGAAGTCCAGCAGGCGGTCTAGCACCATGTAGGTATTCTCATCCAGATCGCCGGCCTCGTGGGAGGAATCCACGATGGATTCCAGGTCATCGGCGGTGGCAGAGGAATCGACGTCTTCTACCGGTTCGATGCCAAAGAGCTTGAGGATGGCATTGGAAGAGTACTCAAAGAAGTGGATGAGCCAGCCAAAAAGTCGCAGGTAAAGCTGTGTGGAGGCGGCCAGCCAGCGCGCCGTCTTCATCGGTGCGGCGATGGTGTAGTTCTTGGGGAAGAGCTCCGCAAACAGCATCGTCGCAATCGTGGAGATGAAAAGTGCCGCGATGGTACCAACGGTGACTGACACCGCGGAGGGAACGCCGACGCCGCCCAGCAACGTACCCAGTCCTTGGCCCACGAGCGGCTCGGCCACATAGCCGATGAGCAGGCCGGTAATCGTAATTCCGAGCTGCGCGCCGGAGAGCATAAAGGAGGTCTGCTGAGTAATAGCCAGCGCGCGTTGTGCTGTCTTATCCCCCTCAGCAGCCTGGGTCCGCAGCTGCGTGCGGTCCACGGACATATAGGAAAATTCTTGAGCCACGAAGTATGCGTTCGCGACGATGATGAGGCCGATGACTACGAAGCCGGCCAGAATCATCAAAATAGCCGATAACATGATTTACTCCCCACCGCCTAAAAGGAGGTAGGGACATCGACTCGGAGGTTCCACTGAGGGTGCCTTTCTACTTGGGAAGATGGAAACATACTACATGCTTAACCCCGCTTTCGGCCATTTTGTTCCCGGCCTATTAGGGTTTTATCCATGACTGAACCCTTCGGGCTGTATATCCACGTTCCTTTCTGTGCCACTCGTTGCGGGTACTGCGATTTCAATACCTATACCCCGGGCGAGCTTGGCAGCCCGCGCGATCTCACTGGGCCCTACCTGGATGCCTTGGACCGCGAGCTGGAGTTGGCGGCCGCGCGCGTGGGCCGCCCGGCCGAGACCGTCTTCATTGGCGGCGGCACGCCCTCGCTGCTGGGAGGGCAGGGCCTGAGCCGCATCCTGAACACCGTCCGTTCCACCTTTGGCCTGAAACCTGGGGCGGAGGTCACCACCGAATCCAATCCGGAGTCCACCTCACCGGAGTATTTTGCCCAGCTTGCCGACGCCGGCTATACCCGCATCAGCCTCGGCATGCAGTCCGCATCCCCGGGCGTCCTCCAAGTCCTCGAGCGCGCCCATACCCCCGGCCGCGCCTTTGCCGCCGCCCGCGAGGCCCGAGCCGCTGGCTTCGAGCACGTCAACCTCGACATGATCTATGGCACGCCCACCGAAACCGATGACAACGTGCGCGAGACGCTCGACCGAGTGCTGGAAACCGGCGTAGACCACGTCAGTGCTTATTCGCTCATCGTAGAAGACGGCACCCGCATGGCGCGCAAGGTCAATAAAGGTATCCTGCCCGCCCCCGATGAGGACGTGCTGGCACGACGCTATGAGATGATTTCCTCCACCCTCGAGGCAGAAGGCTTCGAGTGGTACGAGGTCTCCAACTGGTCCAAGCCCGGCGGCGAGTGCGAGCACAACCGCATCTACTGGGTAGACGGCAATTGGTGGGGTGCAGGCCCAGGCGCCCACTCGCATTTGGGCAACGAGCGCTTCTTTAACGTCAAGCACCCCTCGCGTTATATCGATGCCCTCGGCCGCGACGAGCTGCCCATCAAAGAAACCGAGACGCTTACCGACGCCGACCGCCACATGGAGAAAATCATGCTCGGCCTGCGCCTGCGCGAGGGCATCCCGGAGGCCTGGCTCGATGCCCACGCTGCCCCCACCCTCGAGCGCTTCATCGGCCGCGGTCTGCTCGAGCGCGCCGGCAATCGCGTACGCATCACCAAGCCCGGCCGCCTGCTGGCCGATGGCATCATCACCGCTCTCCTCGTCGCCGAAGAAACCTAATCCTCGTTCCCAGATCTTTAGACTTAGTCCAGTAGAAACCAAACCAGTTAGTTTTGACTCAGTCGATGAGAAACCTGTTATTCCGCTATTTTCTTGTTAGTCTTTTGATATGGACGATGCACTAAATCCGTATACGCCCGGTTCGGGACTTGCCCCTACAGTCCTCACTGGGCGCGACAGGGATCTACAAGCTTTTGACAACTTGATTAAGCGTGCAGAAAACAATTTGCTTGGCCGCCCGATGCTGCTCATTGGCCTTCGTGGAGTCGGCAAGACGGTCCTTTTGAACCAATTGAAATCACGGGCCGATAAGTGTGACTGGCTCACGGTAAAAGTTGAAGCTTCGCAAGGAGTGCGCGGGGCAGAGAGCGTACGGCGGGCAATTGCCAACGGGCTAGGAAAAGCTTCGCTGCGCTACCGTGCGAAGGCGTTGGTGAAAGAGAGTGCTTTGGCACTGTCGCGGGCGGTTGCATCATTTCACCTTTCCTTGGGGGACGGAGCAATGAACCTAGGAGTGGAGACTAAGGATTTAGCTCCTGTTACCGGAAACCTAGAGCTCGACCTGCAGGATGTCACCTCTGCTGTAGCGGAAACCCTAAAAAGGGATCGAAAGGCCCTTGCTTTCTTTATCGATGAAATGCAAGACCTAGATGAGGAAATGATGGAGGCGTTAATTTCAGCCCAGCATGAAGCAGGCCAAAACCGTCTACCCTTTTATATAATCGGCGCTGGTCTTCCGAGTCTGCCTGGCAAAGTTGCACGGTCCCGCTCCTATGCGGAGCGAATGTTCGAGGTACACACCATTGACCGCCTTGGCTTGCATTCGGCGCGCAAAGCTCTATCTGCACCCGCTGAGCGCCAAGACGTGGAATTCGAAGATGACGCTCTGGATTTTCTTGCGGAGGCAAGTGGACAGTATCCGTACTTTTTACAGGAGTTTGGATCCCAAATTTGGAAGGTAGGCGAAATCTCACCGTTTACCATTGCGGATGCAAGGCAGGCCGCTCGCTTGGGAACAAAGCAACTAGACGCAGGCTTCTTCCAAGCTCGCTGGGATCGAGCTACGCCAGCTGAAAGAGACTATCTCAGTGCCATGGCAGCCTTAGGCGATGGTTCAGCGGAAACGAAAGAAATCGGTGAACGTCTGGGGAAGGATAATAAAGCTCTTGGTCCGGTGCGGGCTAAGCTCATAAACAAAGGTCTCATTTATTCCCCTGAGCACGGTAAAGTCAGGTACACCGTCCCGAACTTTAAAGAATTTATCATTCGCCGAAGCGAATAGGAGCGCCATAGTGTCTACCTCAACCGATGCCCGCCGCAAGGAAGTCCTGCGCGCCATCGTGGCGGACTATATTGCCTCCCAGGAGCCGGTCGGCTCTAAGTCGCTGCTAGAGCGCTACCAGTTGGGAGTTTCCTCGGCCACCATCCGCAATGACATGGCCGTGCTCGAATCCCAGGGCCTTATCTCCCAGCAGCACGCCAGCTCCGGCCGCGTGCCCACCCAACAGGGCTACCGCCACTTTGTGGACTCCCTCCACGAGGTTAAGCCGCTTTCGGCCCCGGAGCGCCGCGCGATGCTCAACTTCTTGGAAGGCGGCGTCGACTTGGAGGATGTGCTGCGTCGCTCGGTGCAGTTATTGGCGCAGGTGACGAAGCAGGCGGCCGTCGTCCAGCTGCCCAATCTCAAGGTCTCGCGCGTAAAGCACTGCGAGGTCGTAGCGCTGTCCCCGGTGCGCCTGCTGCTGGTGCTCATCACCGATAACGGCCGCGTGGACCAGCGCAATGTGGAGCTCGATGAAATCATCGACCAGGACCAGACCTTCCGCCTGCGCGACATCGTTAATAGCGCGCTGGTGGGCAAGACGCTTACCGACGCCTCCGTGGAGCTCGCCCACCTTGTCGACGACGCCCCCTTGGACATCCGCCACCACGTGCTCAAGGTGGCCACCACGCTCATCGAGACCCTAGTGGAACAGCCCTCCGACCGGCTGATTATGGCCGGCGCCTCCAACCTCACGCGCGTGGCGCGCGAGTTTCCGGAAGGTTTGCCCAAGATTATTGAGGCGCTAGAGGAGCAGGTCGTCGTCCTCAAGCTACTCGCCCGCGTGCCCGATCTGGGCAACGTCTCCGTGGTTATCGGTGAGGAAAACGAGGAAGACCAGCTGCGCCAAGCCTCTGTAGTGGCCACGGGCTACGGCCTGGGCACGGGCGATGAGGTGGCTACACTGGGCGGCCTTGGCGTGGTGGGGCCTACCTTTATGGATTACTCGGGAACAATTTCTAAGGTCTCTGCCGTTGCACGGTATGTGAGCGAAATTTTGGCCGGCGAGCAGTGCGAGTAAACTGGCTGGCCGCGCATTATTTTTTCAAGTTAACCCCAACAAGACGAATTAGAAGGAATATCTCTTACAGTGGCTCGTGACTATTACGGCATCCTCGGTGTTGATAAAAACGCAACTGACCAGGAGATTAAGAAGGCCTACCGCAAAATGGCCCGCAAGTATCACCCGGATCTGAACCCGGATGATGACGCTGCCGCGGAAAAGTTCCGCGATGCCGCGCTGGCCCAGGAGGTCCTGCTGGATCCGCAAAAGCGCCAGATCGTGGACATGGGCGGCGACCCCATGGAGCAGGGTGGCGGCGGTGCCGGCGCCGGTGGCTTTGGCGGCTTCGGTGGCGGCGGCCTGGGCGATATCTTCGCCGAATTCTTTGGCGGCGGTGCCGGCGGTTCCCGCGGCCCGAAGTCCCGCGTCCAGCCGGGCAACGATGCCCTGCTGCGCACCCGCATCACTTTGGAGGAGGCCTACACCGGCCTGAAGAAGAAGGCCACCGTGGATACCGCGGTGCTGTGCGATAGCTGTGGCGGTACCGGTTCCGAGTCCAAGGCCAAGCCGGTTACCTGTGATAACTGCAATGGCATGGGTGAAATCCAGGAGATGCAGCGCAGCTTCTTGGGCAACGTCATGACCACCCGCCCGTGCCCGAAGTGCCAGGGCTTCGGCGAGGTCATTACTGATCCGTGCAACCACTGCGCCGGCGATGGCCGCGTGAAGAAGCGCCGCGATCTCACCGTGAATATCCCGGCCGGCATCAATGATGGCATGCGCATTCGTATGGCCTCCCAGGGCGAGGTCGGCCACGGTGGTGGTCCGGCCGGCGACCTCTACGTCGAGGTCCACACGGAGGAGCACCCCGTCTTCCAGCGCAACGCCGATGACCTGAACCTCACCGTGCGCGTGCCGATGATTGACGCAGCCTTGGGCACCAACTTCACCATCGACCAGCTCAATGGCGAAGAGCTCACCATCGACATCGAGCCGGGCACCCAGCCGGGCGAGTCCATCAAGGTCGATGGTGCCGGCATGCCGCGCCTGCGCACCGATGGCTATGGCAACCTCTTTGCCCACGTGGACGTCGTTGTGCCGAAGGACCTGGACCGCAAGACCCGCGAGTCCCTAGAGAAGATCCGCAACTCCCGCGACGAGGGCGCGCGCGTGCGCACCACCGGCGACGGCCAAGAGGAATCCTTCTTCAGCCGCATCCGCGATAAGTTCCGCCGCTAATGTCGCTGCCCGTCTTCATCCACCCGGATCTCTCCGCCGCGCGCACCGGCGAGGCCTTCAGCTTTTCCGGCCCGGAGGCCCGCCACGCCGTGACGGTCAAGCGCATGGGGGAGGGCGAGCGCCTCGAGCTTATCGACGGCACCGGTACCCGCCTTGCCCTCACCATCACCGCTACCTCGGGCAAGGACTCCTTGGAAGGCACGGTCGACTCCATCGACACCGCGCCCGATCCCACCCCGCGGGTGAGCGTGGTACAGGCCATCCCGAAGTCCGAGCGTGCCGAGCTCGCCGTGGATCTTGCCACCCAGGCCGGCGCGGATGAGATTATCGCTTGGCAGGCGGATCGCTGCGTGGCTAAATGGGACGGTAAGAAGGCACCGAAGGCGGTGGCCAAGTGGCAGGCGGCTGCCGATTCCGCGGCCAAGCAATCCCGTCGCGCCCGCATCCCGCGGGTGCGCGGCCCGCTGACCACCCCGCAGCTCGTTCAAGAGCTCACCGGTGGCCGCGACGGCGCTTCCTCCGACGCACCCACCGTGCTCGTATTGCACGAGGAAGCAACCGTCTCCATCAAGGACGTGCCGCTGGCGGACGACGTCGTCCTGCTCGTCGGCCCCGAGGGCGGCATTGGCGAGGCCGAGCTCGATCGCCTCAAAGAAGCCGGTGCCACACCCATCAAGCTCGGCCCGGAAGTGCTGCGCACGGCGAGTGCGGCAATGGTGGCGCTGGCGGCAATCGGCATGCGCACCGAGCGTTGGTAGGCGGCGCTGGTAGCCTAAAGCACGTGCCTATCATCACGAAGAAATGTGAGCTAGATTCCGCCTACGTCAGCAGCGTGCTGGGTAGTGCGGACGATAACCTGCGCGTGCTCAATAACCGCCTGGATGCGGACCTTTTTGCCCGCGGCAATGTCGTCACCGTCACCGGTCCGGATTATGAGGTAGCCCGCGCCGCCAAGATCCTCGATGAGCTCGAGGCCATCGCCCGCCGCGGCCACGCCGTATCCACCGATACGGTAAAGCACACCATGGACATGGTGGCCGTGGAGGCGCCGCAGTCGGTATCGGCGGCGCTGGCGGCGGACATCGTTAAGCGCCGCGGCAAGGCCGTCCGCCCGAAGACGGTGGGGCAGTCTGAATACGTGCAGGCCATCGACGATAATACGGTGGTCTTTGGTATCGGCCCGGCCGGTTCCGGCAAGACCTATCTGGCGGTGGCCAAGGCCGTGCAGGCGCTGCAGACCAAGCAGGTCTCGCGCATTATTCTCACCCGCCCGGCCGTGGAGGCAGGGGAGAAGCTCGGCTTTTTGCCGGGCACGCTCAATGACAAGATTGACCCGTACCTGCGCCCGCTGTATGACGCCCTGCGGGACATGCTCGACCCAGAAATGATTCCTAAGCTCATGGAAGCCGGCATCATCGAGGTCGCCCCGCTGGCCTATATGCGCGGCCGCACTTTGAATGATGCCTTCGTCATCCTTGACGAGGCCCAAAACACCACGCCGGCGCAGATGAAGATGTTCCTCACCCGTCTGGGCTTTGGTTCCAAGATTGTGGTCACCGGCGATGTCTCCCAGGTGGACCTCCCGCACGGCCAGGTCTCGGGCCTGCGCATCGTGCGCCGCATCCTGCGCAACGTGGATGATATCCACTTCGCGGACCTGGGCTCCAAGGACGTGGTGCGCCACCAGCTGGTCGGGCGCATCGTCAATGCGTATGAGACCTTTGATAATAAGAAAGCCGCTGAATACGAGGGAATGGAATGAGTATCGAGTTTCTCAATGAATCCGGCTTCGAAGGCGTCAACGAGGAGATGCTGATTGACGTCGCCTCTTATGCCTTCGGCGCCATGGACATCAACCCCGATGCCGAGTGCACCATCACCTGCGTGGATCTGAAGACCATCGAGGATCTCCACGTGCGCTGGATGGATCTGGAAGGCCCCACCGATGTCATGAGCTTTCCCATGGATGAGCTCACCCCTGGTGCCATCGCCGGTGGCGGCCGCCCCGATGCCGCCGACCCGGGCCCGGCCATGCTGGGCGATATCGTCCTGTGCCCCGAGTTTGCCCTGCGCCAGGCGGAGGCCGCCGGTCACTCCCTAGGCCACGAGCTGGCCCTGCTTACCGTCCATGGTTGCCTGCACCTGCTGGGCTATGACCACTCCACTCCGGCTGAAGAGAAGGAAATGTTCGGCCGGCAAAACGAGCTGCTCGCGGATTGGTACGACGATGCAGCCGAGCGCGGCGTTTCCTATCAGCCCAAGCCTTCCGGTCCGAAGGCTTTTCCCGACGCCGCCGAGCGCGCCAACCTAGACAAGCAGGTTCCCGGCGGCGGAATCCCAGCGGTGGGGGAGCCGCAGGACCGCCCGGAGGAATAATTTTTCCTTTTTCTTTTGTGGGCGCATACGACGCGTAGCACAATGGGTAGCTATGACTATCCTTTCCATCCAGTCCCACGTCACCTACGGCCACGTTGGCAACTCCGCGGCCGTCTTTCCCCTGCAGCGCGCCGGCCACGAGGTATGGCCGGTCCACACGGTGAATTTCTCCAACCACACCGGCTACGGTGACTGGGGCGGACCGATGATTCCAGCCAGCGACGTCACCTCCATCATCGACGGCATTGAAAAGCGCGGCGCCTTCCCGCAGATCGACGCCATCCTTTCCGGTTACCAGGGCGGCGCCGACATTGCCGACGCCATCGTGGAAACCGTCCGCCGCATCAAGGCCGCCAACCCCAAGGCCCTCTACGCCTGCGATCCGGTGATGGGTAATGCCAAGTCCGGCTGCTTCGTCTCCGATGAGATCCCGCCGCTGTTGCGCGACCGCGTCGTGCCCGTTGCCGATATCATCACCCCCAACCAGTTTGAGTTGGGCTACCTCACCGATTCCGAGGTAGGCACCCTTGATCAAACCCTCGCCGCGGTAAAGAAGGCGCAGGAAATCGGCCCGAAGACCGTGCTGGTTACCTCCGTCAAACGCCCCGAGACTGCCGACGACCAGATTGAGATGCTTGCCGTCGACGGCGACCGCGCCTTCCTCGTGTCCACGCCGCTGCTGCCGTTCAAGCGCAACGGCTCCGGCGATGTTACCGCCGCCTTGTTTACCGGCCACTACACCGAGACCAGCGACGTCAAGGAATCCCTGCGTCGCACCGCCTCCTCCGTGTATGACCTGCTGGAAAACACCTACGAGGCCGAGACCTCCGAACTCCAGCTCATCCAGTCCCAGGACGTCTTTGCACACCCGCGCATGCAATTCAGCGCCGAGGAGCTTTAGATTTTCTTCGCTCAGTGGGCTTGTTTCAGAATGAGCCCACTGTCATTGAATCGCTAAATTCAAAACGCATGCAGTGGGAGAAGGAAGCCCCAGAAACAGTGTCCTTCTGGCCACGACTTCCCATAGATCCTGAAGCATATGGATGCTGCCATCCGAATGCGCTCTCTTGAACGGGACTTTCCTGCAAAGGGATTCGATGGGAAAGCCCAAAGGCTGTTGTTTCTCACTCTACGAACGAAACATACGCATCCAGCAAGGCGGTGTAGCTCCTTCAACGATCTTTATGAGTTCGCTCTTTACTTCCTCTTGGCGATTCCTCCAGTCATCTTCCCAAACCACTGCCAGGCGGACGCCGGCTTGCTCGCATAGCCGCTGTTTGCGTAGGTGGCGTTCTCGGATGGAAGGATCGCGCGATTCGTCGTGCCAGTAATTCCCGTTGAATTCAATTCCCAGATGTATTTCTTCTAAAAAGATATCGAGTTCAAGTAATCCCAAAAAGTCACCGCGAAAGTTTTCTCTTAGTTGAAGAGTTGGAAATTCGCTTTCAATAAATTTCACAATCTGCTTTTCAGCTAAAGACCAAGGTTTCCAACACACCACACAGCCGTGACCGCGCGAGCGCTGGTTTACTCGTTGCTGCCAAACATGCCCGCAATCTTGCCCTTTCCACCAAACAGAAAGCTTTGAACCTGGGCTAACGAATTGGGGTTTCAGGCTACCGTTTAATGTTGGGTGCCATTCCGCGGCTAATTCGGGTCTGCGAGTGCCGAGATCATTAAATCCAGGCAATACTTTGGCGCCTGAGCAGTAGGGGCAGCCTGCGTGAAGGCGAGTTCTATTGGCTAAAATTGCACTCCATTCATGCCCGCACAGACCCTTCCACCAAAACTTCTTGTTGTTGCCAGCTGAAACTGCTTTCGGGGTTAAATTGCCGTTCTTTGAGGGGTGCCATTCGTTGGCAATCTCAGGGTGAGTGGTGGAGAGGTCGTTAATTCCTGGAACTACGATGTCGTTCCCGCAAATTGGGCAGCCTCTTCCTCGGGCTCTCTGCCCAATAGAAGCCTGCCACTCGTGGCCGCATGGACCAAGCCACCATACCTTTCTATCGCTTCCAGCGGTCACCTTTTGAGGCGTCAAATTGCCATTTTTTGCTTTATGCCACTCGTGCGATAACTGCTCGTTTGTCGTCTCGAGATCGTTTTGGCCTATAGCTATTGCCTGGCCTTCGCAAACTGGACATCCGTGTCCACTCGATCTGGACCCACAACTTGCGCTCCATTCATGGCCTAACCTGCATATCCACCAAATTTTCTTACCACTTCCATGAGAAACTGAATTTGGTGTCAGGTCTAGGTTTTTCGTGGGATGCCATTCATTGGCAAGACTGCTATGAGTCGTAGCAAGGTCGTTGAAGCCTGGGAGAACTTTCTTGCCGGAACAATAGGGGCACCCTTGCTTGATTCTGTTATTAGGAGAAGATTTCCAGGCATGGCCTAAATCGCACTGCCACCAGACGAGATTGATAGATCCTTTGCCAACGTCTGATGGCGTTAGTTCCCCATTCAGAGTCGGATGCCATGTTGAAGCGATTTCTGGATGGGTATGGAAGAGGTCGTTGAAGCCTTTTAGCCTTTTCTGGCCGACGCACACTGGGCATCCTCTACCAAGATTTGTGCGGTTGTTGACGGTGGATTGCCACTCGTGTTCAGGATCAACGGAGCATTGCCACCAGACTTTTTTGGTAGAGCCTTTGCTAACTTGAGAAGGCTCAAGTGAACCATTTTTCGAAGCGTGCCATTCTTCAGCTAACTCAGGGTGAGTGGTCTTGAGATCGTTGAATCCGGCCATCACTTTCCTGCCAATGCAAACCGGGCATTTTCCGCTTCGAACTTGCCTGCATACTGGCCGATCCCAAACATGTCCTTTAGGGCATTTCCACCGTACGATTTTGTGTGAGCCGGGCGTGATTTCTTCTGCAGTTAGACCTTCATTTAGCTCAGGATGAAGACTTGCGGCTAGCTCTGGGTATTTCTCTTTAAAGCTAAACATTTATTTTTGGCTGTACGAGTGTCCGGGGATTGTAATCTTAGACTAGCTCTAAACGAGTGCATGTAGCGGAGAGCTGAAAACAAATGAATTCTCGCTCAGACGCTTCGAGGGCATAGTGACCGCGAGACTATATTCCCCAGCACACTGCATAGTAGAAATGCTGCTGTTCTGAACTCTCTTGCCTCTGAATTGGTTAGCGTAACCCACCTTCAGCTGAGAAACTGGAATCGTAGCCGGTCTTTAGGTTCCTTCGAAATGAGGAATAGCCTCGAGAATTTGGCGATCCGGTGACAAATACGGTCGTACTCGCAGGTTAGAAAGTGTCAGCTACGCTAACTTGCGATTGCTCGTCCATATCACCGGCTTTGTCGACATTTGCACCAATTCGCTCGGTGCATCGATGGAATCATTTGAACGGGGTATACACCGTGCTACCGGTACCAATATTTGCGGATAAGTCATCTGCTATTTATCGGAGATCTTGACTCCGTGGGCTATTATTGCGGGTAATGAGTTCTGATTTTGATGCACAGTTTGATGCGGCATTCGAGGGCTTGCCAGAAGACCCCGATGATGCCGTGCCGGAAGGCGCCGAGAATACGGCAGCCCCGCTTGATTATTCGCAGTACACCGATACCCCGGAGGGATTCCGTTCGGGCTTCGTATCCTTTGTGGGGCGTCCGAATACCGGCAAGTCCACGCTGACTAATGCCCTGGTAGGGCAGAAGATTGCGATTACCGCGGACCAGCCGGAGACCACCCGCCACACCATTCGCGGTTTGGTTCACCGTGATGATGCCCAAATCATCGTGGTGGATACGCCGGGCCTGCACCGCCCACGCACCCTATTGGGCGAGCGCCTCAACGAGGTAGTCAAAGACACCTATGCCGATGTGGATGTAATCGGCCTGACCATCCCGGCTGATGAAAAGATTGGCCCGGGTGACCGTTGGATCCTGGAAAACGTGCGCAGCATCGCGCCAAAGACCCCGATCATCGGCATCGTCACCAAGCTGGATAAGGCCAGCAAGGACCAGGTAGGCGCGCAGCTGCTGGCTCTGCACGAGCTGCTCTCCCAGGATGACCCGAATGCGGTAGTCATCCCTGTTTCCTCCAAGGAGGGTGTGCAACTGGATGAGCTGGTGCAGGTCATCGTGGACCACCTGCCGGAAGGCCCGAAGTTCTACCCGGATGATCACATCACCGATGAGGGCCAGGAAAAGCGCATCGAGGAACTCATTCGTGAAGCCGCCCTGTCCGGCTTGAAGGCGGAGCTGCCGCACTCAGTGGCGGTGCAGGTGGATGAGATGCTGCCATCGCGCACCCGCGAGGGCGTGCTGGATATCCATGCCATTTTGTACCTAGAGCGCCCCGGCCAAAAGCGCATTATTGAGGGCAAGGATGGCCTGCGCTTCCGCCGCATTGTGGGCAATGCCCGCAAGGAGATCATCGAGCTGCTCGGCCACAACGTGTATCTGGATCTGCGCATCAAGGTGTTGAAGAACTGGCAGTCTGACCCGAAGTCGCTGGGCAGGCTCGGGTTTTAAACCACTATGCGCGAGAACTATCGTGACCGCGCAGTGGTCATCCGCACCTATGACTTTGGCGAGGCCGACCGCGTCATCGTCCTCCTCACCCGCGATCATGGCCTCGTGCGCGCGGTGGCCAAGGGGGTGCGCCGCGCCAAGTCCCGCTTTGGCTCGCGCCTGCAGCTTTTCGTCAACCTCGATGTTCAGCTGTATGTGGGCAAGAACCTGGCCACTATTTCCCAGGCGGATACCGTCGACTACTTTGGCGCGCGCCTCATTGAGGACTATGAGCGCTACACGGCCGCGTGCGCAGTGCTGGAATCGGCCGAGCGCCTTGCGTTTGCCGACGCCGCCCATGATCCCTACCTCTACGAATCCGTCACCGCGACCTTGGAGCAGCTCCAGACCGCAGACCCGACCATGGCGCTGGATGCCTTCTTGCTGCAGGCGATGGCGCATGCCGGTTGGGCGCCGAGCCTTTTCAACTGCGCCCAGTGCAACCGGCCGGGCCCGCACCACGCCTTCCACCCTGCGGTAGGCGGCGCGGCGTGTCACGAATGCCGTCCGCCAGGTGCTGCGGAGGTAGACCCGGAAACCCTGCATCACCTATGGCTTTTGGCGCATAACCACCCGACCAATCCGACGAATGCGCAAAAGCAGGAGGGGCATCGCCTAGCGCGGGCGCACCTGCAGTGGCACATGGAGCGCAATGTTTCCGCATTGCAGGTTATGGAGCAGTAGAATATAGCCCGTGATTACGCCAGACCCGAACCGCACTTTGACCCCGCCGAATATCCCGGACGAGTTCATGCCGCGCCATATTGCGCTGGTCATGGACGGCAACGGCCGCTGGGCCCAGGAAAAAGGCATGAAGCGCACCGAGGGGCATAGGCGCGGAGAAGCCGTGCTTCTCGACGTCGTCGATGCTTGCCTCGCCGCCGGCGTTCCCTACCTTTCGGCCTATGCCTTCTCCACGGAGAATTGGCGCCGCAGCCCCGAGGAGGTCCGCTTCCTCATGGGCTTTAACCGCGACGTGTTGCGCCGCCAGCGCGAATGGCTCAATGAGCGCGGCGTGCGCGTGGTGTGGGCCGGTCGCCGCCCGCGCCTGTGGCGCTCAGTTATTAAGGAGCTCGAGGCCGCTCAGGAGCTGACCAAGGACAATACCAAGATGACCTTGGCCATGTGCGTGAACTACGGCGGTAGGGCAGAGCTGGTGGATGGCTTTAGGGACATCGCCAAGCAGGTTGCCGCTGGCGAGCTCAACCCGCGCGATATTAAAGAAGAGACCATCGCGCAGCATCTTTATGACCCAGGCATGCCGGATGTGGATCTCTTCCTTCGCCCGTCCGGTGAGAAGCGCACCTCTAACTTCCTGCTCTGGCAGTCCGCGTACGCGGAGATGATTTACCAGGACAAACTCTTCCCGGACTTCACTCCGGAGGATCTCTTCGCTGCCATCGAGGAGTACGCGCGGCGCGACCGCCGCTTCGGTGGCGTGAAGAAGTAGCGCAAAAGAAAAACCTCAGCCGCCGGAAACTGGAGGCTGAGGTTAGGGGGCTTCACGGAGAAGCGCGAGCGCCTTTAAGCGGAAGCGGCGCACTCGCTGCAGATGCCAAAGACCTCGGCATCGTGGCCGGTGAGCTCGAAGCCGTATTCCTTGGCCACGGAGGTAGCCCACTTTTCAATGGGGCCGCCATCGATTTCCTCGGTGCGGCCGCACTTGGTGCATACCAAGTGGTGGTGGTGAGCATCGGTATCGCAATGGCGGTACAGGGTTTCGCCATTGGGCATGTGGAGGGCGTCCACTGCATCGATATCGGTCAAGGACTGCAGGGTGCGGTACACGGTGGTCAGGCCCACCTTTTCCTCACGCTCTTGGAGCTCGTGGTAGATCTCCTTGGCGGAGGCGAATTTCTCCATTTCCCGCAGTACCTCAACGACTGCGGTGCGCTGCTTGGTATTGCGCGCGCCTAGTTTGGGAATACTGTCGTGTAAAGCCATGACCACAATATTATCAATAGTTTTTCAATAACCGCACAGTCAGGCGGCTTTTTATGCAGGCGGGGAGGGGTTAGGAGGCGATCTTGGCGGCGTCGGCAAGCAGGTCCAAAACCCGTGGCGCAATGAGCGAGTAGGTTACCTCGCGGCCGCTACGCTCGGAGTCTACGATGCCCGCCTGCTTGAGCACGCGCAGGTGCTGGCTGATAAGGGGTTGGGACTTGCCGGTGGCCTTGACCAGCTCGTGGACAAAGTGATCGCGCTCGGCCAAGCGGGAGATGATTGCGATGCGTAGGGGCGAATCGAGGGCAGCGATCACGCCGGCAGCCGCAGAAGTATTAGGGGCCTTGTAAGTGGTCGTCATAGGGAATGTCACCTTCAATTAAATACCTATTACCTGTCGGTCACTCTTATATTACCCGATACGTGCAATACATTGTATTTATTTCAGATTAAATTCACGCCCCAATCCCACCGCTGGGAAGTGCTTCGCGTTAGACTGAACGAGATCGTCAAGACTGTCCCCTACCAGAGGAGTCCGAAAACTAATGGCATCCGTCATCGATACCGTTGTAAACCTGTGTAAGCGCCGCGGCTTGGTCTACCAGGCAGGTGAAATTTACGGCGGTTCCCGCTCCGCGTGGGATTACGGCCCTCTTGGTGTAGAGCTCAAGGAAAACATCAAGCGCCAGTGGTGGCGCCACATGGTGCAGTCCCGCGCAGACGTCGTGGGCGTGGACACCTCCGTCATCCAGCCGCGCCAGGTCTGGGTATCGTCCGGCCACGTCGAGGTTTTCTCTGACCCGCTGGTGGAATCTCGCCACACCGGCAAGCGCTACCGCGCCGACGACCTGATTGAGGCCTACGAAGAAAAGCACGGCCACGAGCCGGAAAACGGCCTGGCAGACATCAATGATCCAGAGACCGGCCAGCCGGGCGACTGGACCGAGCCGAAGGCCTTCTCCGGCCTGCTCAAGACCTTCCTGGGCCCGGTAGACGACGAGCAGGGCCTGCACTACCTGCGCCCGGAGACCGCACAGGGCATCTTCGTCAACTTCAAGAACGTGATGACCTCTTCGCGCATGAAGCCGCCGTTTGGTATCGCGAACATTGGTAAGTCCTTCCGTAACGAAATTACCCCGGGCAACTTCATCTTCCGCACCCGCGAGTTCGAGCAGATGGAGATGGAGTTCTTCGTCAAGCCGGGTGAGGACGAAGAGTGGCACCAGTACTGGATTGATGACCGCTACAACTGGTACGTGGACCTGGGCATCAAGGAAGAAAACCTGCGCCTGTACGAGCACCCGAAGGAAAAGCTCTCCCACTACTCCAAGCGCACCGTGGACGTGGAGTACGCCTTTGGTTTCAAGGGCTCCAAGTGGGGCGAGCTGGAAGGCGTGGCCAACCGCACGGACTATGACCTGTCCGTTCACGCCAAGGGCTCGGGCGAGGATCTGTCCTACTATGACCAGGCCAACGAGGAGCGCTGGATCCCGTACGTTATCGAGCCGGCCGCCGGCCTGGGCCGTTCCATGATGGCCTTCCTGGTGGATGCCTACGACGAGGAAGAGGCTCCCAATGCCAAGGGCGGCACCGATAAGCGCGTGGTCCTGCGCCTGGACCGCCGCCTGGCACCGATCAAGGTGGCCGTCCTGCCGCTGTCCAAGAAGGAAGAGCTTTCCGAGCCGGCCCGCAAGCTGGCCGATAAGCTGCGCGCCCACTGGAACGTGGACTTTGACGTCTCCGGCGCCATCGGCCGCCGCTACCGCCGCCAGGATGAGATCGGCACCCCGTTCTGCGTCACCTTTGACTTCGACACCCTCGAGGACGATGCCGTGACCGTGCGCGAGCGCGACACCATGGAGCAGGAGCGCGTGAAGCTCGATGACCTCGAGGCTTACCTCGCTGCCCGCCTGATTGGGTGCTAGTAATGCATTACACCAGCTGGGATCGCTCCGACCGCGCAAAGCCCGTGCTCTTGGCCGAGGAAGGCCCAGAGCAGCTGGGCGTCTTCTCGGAGCATTCCGCGGAGGTGGACGGCCACTTCTGGCGCACCGAGGTCAGTGATCTCGGTGCTTCTGCCACGCTTGCCGACGGCTCCATTTACCGCCTCGCCGGTCGCCTCGGCCGCGATAAGCGCCTGGAGGCATCGCTCAACGGCCGTACCTTCACCTTCATCAACGAAAACAGCGGCGACTGGATCATCGATGACGTCGATGATGAAAAGGTAGGCCAGTTCTCTGCCCGCAATTCTGGCGTGCGCAAGGCCATCCTGGAATTCGAGCATGATGCCGAGGGCCTGACCACCGCGGAAATCGCCGGTCTTAGCTGGTTTACCCGCGTCATCTTGGATGCCACCACCCAAGGCAAAGCCTGGGCGTGGATCATCACCTTGGTCCTAGCGTCCATCGTTGCCCTCGCTGCGCTATTTATCTTCTAATGACTGCGCAGTGGACCTGGCGCGCGAGCGCGCTTACTGACGCCGACGGCAACGATCTCGCCTCCGTGCGCGACGGAGTGCTGGCCACCGCGGCAGGCGAGCGCCTCTTTGTGGAATCCTCGCTGGATTCCTCCTCCCCGCGGTTCTTCCTGCGCGCGCAGACCGCAGCGGGCGAGGATTTCTCGGTCACTCAGGCCGGGATTACCGTCACCCGTCTGCGCGCGACCTGCGGGGACCGCGAGTACCTGCTGGAGCGCCGCAATTCCTTCCGCCGCGAGCGCCGCATCGTGGCCCGCGGCACGGGCGCCGAGGTTGCCAGCACCGCACCGGTCGGCGATGGCCTGCGCGTGAGCGTGGGCGAGCTGCCCGAGCTCGACGCCATCTTTTTGAGCTACGCCTGCGCGCTTATCGACGCCACCCCGCGTACCCTCCGCACCTAGCCCAGCGGCCGGGGAGCCGAGCTATCAGCGTGAGCCTAGAGCAGGACTGGAGGGCCGCCGGGCTTCCGGGCCGCGGAGCGGGCTGGGAGGGCTAGAAGGAGCCGCCGCGGAAGCCGCCTCCGCCGCCACCGCCGCCGAAGCTTCCTCCACCGAAGCCGCCGCCTCCGAAACCTCCGCCGAAGCCGCGGCCACCGCCGAGCATCTGGCCGATGACCACGCCGGTAACGATGTTATTGGCGGCATTGCCCATCTGCTGGCGCTGCTGCCGGCGGCGGTGCTCGTCCATGTCATCCTTGGCGCGCTGCAACGCCGCTTGGGCCGCGGCCACCGCCTCGCGGGAGGACTGCAGCGCGGCGCGGATATCGCTGCGCTCGGTGTGGAGGGCTTGGGCGTGGAGACGTTTGGCGTCGGCAAGCGCGGTGCGCGCACCCGAGCCGATGATGCGACCGCGGGAGGAAATGAGGTCCTCTGCGGCCTGGATATTGGATTCCGCTACGGAAATCTGCTGGCGGAAGAGGTCTAGCTGGCGCGCGTGCGTGGAGGTCTTTTCGCGCACGCGGTCAAGCGCCTCATCCAGCTCGGTATCGATGGAGGTCAGCGCGGTGTGCTGGCCCAACGGATCCTGGTGGCCGTGGGCCTTGGCCTCGTCGACAGCGGTGCCGGCGCGGCCGAGCAGATCCTCGAGCTTGTCCCAATCCGCGGCGGTTCCCTGGGCCTTGCCTTGGCGCTCGAGCTCGCGGGCCTCGTCGATCTCGCCCTCGACCTCGGCAATGAGGGCCTCGAGGTTGCCGCGGGCGGTGGCGATATTCTCCTCGGCGTTTTCCACGCCGGAAATGAGGCGATCCGTCATCTCACAGGCGTGCTCGATATCGCGAATAAGTCCCACCAGCGGCCCCTGCTGGCCGGCCGGCTGGGCCTGGACCCCGCGGGCCTTGTCGAGCAGCTTCTCGGCCTCATCGAGGGAAGCGGCGGCAAGCTCGGGGTTATCGGCAATGGAGGACAGCACGTGCTCGTCATAGTTGGACTTCAGGCCGGCCAGCGTGGACTCGGCTTCCGGCAGGCGGGCGCGCAGGCCCACGGTGCGCTGGGTGAGCTCATCCAGCTTTTCATCGGAATGGATGAGCAAGTCGCGCATCTTGGCAAACTCTTCAGCCTGCGCATCGAGGGCGTCATCGGCCTGGCCGCAGGAGGAGACAATTTCCACCAGCATTTGGCGGCGCTCGGCCGGGGATTCCGGCACAGCATCATCCAGACGCTGGCGCAGGTGGAAGGCCTTTTGCAGGGTAGAGGTGGAGTGGTTCATCGCCTTGGTAAACGGGCGCACGCGCTCGGGGCCGAACTCAGAGAGCGCGATATTGAGCTCCTCCTTACCGCGGCGGATGGACTCATCGGTAGAGACCAACTCCTCTTGGGCCAGCTGGTCCAAAGTCTCCAGCGGCAGGCGACTCAACTGGTCGGTGTCACCCGGGGAAATCTCGCGGGCGGACTCCAGCGTCTGCGCATTATTCTTCTTGGTACTGCGGCGCGAGTAGTACATGATTCCGCCGCCGGCGGCGACAATGGCGGCCGCGCCACCGCCTAGCCACGCTAGGCCGGAGGAATCGGAGGCGGAGTTGCTGGAGGAGTTGCCCAGGGCGGCGTCGGCAAGCGCGACGGCCGAAGCACCGTATTCATCGCTGGCCAGCTTGTCATAGGCGGCGTCATACATCTGGTCCAGCCGGCCCTTGGGCCATGCATCGCCGGTCTGTACGCCCATCTTGCGGTCATTGATGGATAGCGCATAGACCGCGGAATTCGGCCCCTTGTCCTTGACCGCCGCTGCAGCAAAGGTTTCTGGATCCGTGCCCAGCTCATCGGTGATATAAACAAAAAGGGTTCGGTGCTCGTCTTTTTGCAGCTGGGTAATCTTCTCCTCCAGCTGGCTCTTTTCCTCCGCGCTGAGTGCGCCGGCCTCATCGGTGACCTTGTCCTGGAGGGTGGCAGTGCCCTGTGCCACCGTGGTGGTCTCGGCGGCGAAGGCAGACCCCGCACCGATGGAGGTGCAGCCCAAAATGAAAGCGGCAATGGCCGCGCGGCCCAAACGTGCACTCAAATTCATGCCCACCACTTTACCGGCTTAACTTAGCCCTCCGGCAGGTAGTGTGGTGGGGCAGTGAAGTACGCAATTGTTTTAGGAACCGCCCAATACGATGGCCGCCCCTCCCGCATCCTGGCCGGCCGCTTGCGCCACGCCGGTGAGCTCGCCACGGCCGAGGGGTTGGAGGTCATCACCGTGGGCGGCAGGCTGCCCGGGGATAGGTTTACTGAGGCCGGCGTCGGCCGCACCTACCTGCGCGAGCACTTCCCGCACCTGACCGTGCACGCGGTAGAGGAGGGCATGGATACCCGCAGCTCCCTCAGCACGGTCAAGGAAGCCTTCGCGCTTTCCGACGCCACCATCATCACCGATCCCCTCCACCGCCTGCGCACCGTCCTCATCGCCCGCCAAGAGGGCATCACGGCCACCGTCTCCGGCACGCCGTACTACCCGGCCGCGCGCTTTTCCACGCCCTGGTGGCGCTACCTTGCCCACGAAACCGGTGGCGTAGCCTACGCGCTGGTGGCCGGCCTGCTTCCCGCTCGCGGTGCCGCGGCACTGCGCAATGGTTTCTACCGCGTGGAGCAGGTGCTGCGCCCCAATCAGAAGCTGCGGCATCAGACGATTCAGCAGGAAGACGACCGAGATTAGGCCACGTTGCTCACCCAAAAGGCCTGTTCGCGGAATAAACTTTAGGCCGTGTCCTATTCTTATTCCGCCGCCGACTTTGCCCGCCTGGCCGATGAAAAGCCGAAGGGCTCAGCCTTCCACCCCGTGGAGGAGCACCGCGGGGTCTTTGCCCGCGATCGTGCCCGCGTGCTGCACTCGGCGGCGCTGCGCCGGCTAGCGGATAAAACGCAGGTCGTCGGCCCGCGCGACGGCGATACCCCGCGCACCCGGCTGACCCACTCCCTGGAAGTCGGCCAAATCGCGCGCAGCATCGGCTCCGGGCTCGGCCTCGATCCAGATCTCTGCGATATGGCCGGCCTGACCCATGACATCGGCCACCCGCCCTATGGCCACAACGGCGAGAATGCGCTCAATGAGGTGGCTCTCAACGGCTTCGAGGGCAACGCCCAAACCCTGCGCATCCTCAGCCGCTTGGAGCCCAAAGTCATCGTGGACGATGCCCGCGGCGAACCCCAAAGCTTTGGCCTCAACCTCACCCGCGCGGCCCTCGACGGCGCCTGCAAATATCCGTGGACCAAGACCAACCCGGATGGCACCACCAACCGCAAGTACGGCGCTTATGACGAGGATGCGCACCTGTTGGACTGGCTGCGCGAGGGCCATGCCGATAACCGCAAGTGCATTGAGGCCCAGGTCATGGACTGGTCCGATGACATCGCCTACTCCGTGCACGACGTGGAAGATGGCATCATCTCCCGGCGAATCTCTTTGAACGTGCTCTGGGACTTGGTGGAGCTGGCCCAACTAGCAGAAAAGGGCGCCAAGGCCTTCGGCGGCACCGCTGACGAGCTCCTAGAAGCGGCCGATAGCCTGCGCAACTTAAGCGTCATCAACGCCATCGGTGACTTTGACTATTCCCTGCGCGACTACGCCAACCTGAAGAAGATGACCTCGGAGCTCGTCGGCCGCTACGTCGGCGCAACAGTCGGCGCCACCAGCGAGGCCAATGCCGATCTCATCGCCTCCAATGGACTTGGCCGCATGCATGGCGATCTCGTTGTACCCAAGCAAGCCGAAGCCGAGGTCAAGCTGCTCAAAACCATCGCCGTCCTCTACGTCATGGACGAGCCAGCCCACCTCGCACGCCAAGACCGCCAGCGCGAGCGCATCTACCGCGTCTACGACTACCTCGTCGCCGGCGCCCCCGGCTCCCTCGATGCCACCTTCCGCCTGTGGTGGGAGCAGGCCGATACCGACGCCGCCCGCGACCGCGCCATCATCGACCAAATTGCGTCCATGACCGAGTCCCGTCTCGAGCGGCTTGCCCGCCGGAGCGCGGAGCTGTCTGGATTTTTGAGTTAGCTGGCGAGTGAGTTTTACCTGTTTTCTAAATCAATTCGGCCATCTGTCTAGGGCTAGGACTGTGAGAGTACTCTTTTAAGATAGGACTCTGTATATAATTCGGGGCCATGGGTGCTGAAGAGTTTAGGGTTGTGCTGGCTGCGATAGTCCCCTTTCTGGTGTTCTTTTTGAAACAAACAACACTGTCTCAGCAGATGGAAAAGCTGGAAAAACTCATCGATCTTTTCCATATTTATCGAGCTATCGAGGGGCCGAGGGGAGAAAACCTTCAAAAATCGCATCCGAAAAAGTTGGGAACGATAAGAGCGCGGGGACTTCTGTCGCAATTTCTGAGCAGCTTTTGAATACCTATATCATTGCTACTCTCGGATTATGGACCTTAGCGGTTATGCTGGTTTCCTCCCTAATGGGACTGGTCATCATAATCAGTTTGGTCCGATTTCGCCTGTTCGTGCATGTAGACAAGCTTTCCTTTCTAGATAGCCTTTGGGGCGATCTCGTAGCCATCATTGTTGCTGAATTGGTTGTTGTCGGTGCGAACGTTGGCTACATAACACTTAGGAAAAGGAAAACTAAGGTGCGGGTAGAGAAGATCGATCAGAAGATCGTGCAGTACCTAGAAAATCGTAGCTATTCGGTGCACAGTCAACCGAACCCGAGCACATCTAGCGAGCAGCACCAATATTGTGCCAAAAAGCTAAGAAGGCAAAAGAAAGCGCTTAACAACAACCGTCTGACTTAACGCACCAACTTCACGCCCTGATCCTCTAAAACGGTGGCAATAGCGTCCAAGCCTTCGCCGTCCATATCCATATCGGATGCGACGATGACGCTGGTGCGCTGCTCGCGTAGGAAATCTGCTAGGTCATCGAGGTTGCGTGGCCCGCAGTCTTCGCAGCCGCGGGTGCGACCGAGTGCGTTGAAAAAGTCCGCGCGGGTGCGGATGTGTTCAGTAATGAGGATGCGTCGCATGATTACTCCTCTGCGTCCGGGATAGAACAGAAGCTTTCATAGTGGTCATCGGTGTAGTACCAGACGTCTGGGTCGGTCTCGCTGCCACCGCCAGTGATAATGCGGCGGGCACCGCGGTTGTGGCTGCCGGGGGTTTCTACCGTGTATTCGCGGTAGTAGTTTTTGTCCTGCTGGGGCAGCCGGCCCTCGTAGTTGCCAAAGCGTGCGTTGTCATTATCCGGATAGTCGTAGGGGCCACCGGCCAAGATATCGTCCGCGGTGTCCTTGGCCTCGGCGGGTAGGGAAGACATCGCGCAGGTATCGGCGTCGCCAGTCGCGGCCGCTTGTGCCGACTCAGAAGTGGAGGAAGCAGCGGAATCGCCATCGCCGCCGAGGTCGAAACCGAAGTAGCTTGCTACGACGACAAGCGCAAGGCCACCGAGGGCAATGGGAAGCGATTTCTTGGACGCTTTGGACTTGGGCATATCTTTATTGTTGCAGGTGTGGCACTAAAAGTATAAATCGTCCCGAGTCAATAACGAGGCCAAAAATTGCCCCGTCACGGGGGTGGGTAACAGCGTGTGAAAAGTACCCCAACAGGGGGTAATTTGCGCCCAAACTGTGAACCCTGGCAAAGAGCACCTTCGTGCCCTAGGCAGTTAAGCGTTCCTACCGCACGCGGGGTAGTCTGTACGCATGGCAAAAGGCAGAATTCCGGACAGCGACATTCAAGCTATCCGTGAACGCGCGCCTTTAGAAGAAATCGTGGGCGAGTACGTCCAGCTCAAGCCCGCCGGACACGATTCGCTCAAGGGCCTGAGCCCCTTCAAGGATGAAAAGACCCCGTCCTTTCACGTGCGCCCGCAGCGCGGTTACTATCACTGCTTTTCCACCGGCAAGGGCGGCGATGTCTTTAGTTTCCTGATGGAAATGGAGCAGGTCTCCTTCCCAGAGGCAGTGGAAGCGGTAGCGCAAAAGATCGGCTACCACATTAACTACCAGGGCGGTTCCACGGGCGCACGCAATGAGAAGCCCGGTACGCGCCAGCGTCTCATCGCTGCGAATAAGGCCGCGCACGAGTTCTACCGCCAGCAATTGGAGACCCCGCAGGCGGCCACCGCGCGCGATTTCCTGTTGGATCGCGGCTTTTCCCGCGAGGTCATTTATGACTTTGAGTGCGGTTATGCACCGGAGGGCTGGGATACCGCCACCAAGCACCTGCTGCGTCTAGGCTTTTCCTTCGAGGAACTGGAGGCGGCCGGCATTTCCAAGATGGGCAAGCGTGGTCCCATTGACCGCTTTCACCGCCGCCTGTTGTGGCCCATCAAGGACCTTTCCGGCAACGTGATTGGCTTTGGCGCTCGCAAGCTTTTCGATGACGACAAGCTCGGCAAGTACATGAACACCCCCGAGACCATGCTCTATCACAAGTCCAAGGTGCTCTTCGGCCTCGATTTGGCCAAGCGCAATATTGCCGATAACCACCAGGCAGTGGTGGTAGAGGGCTATACGGATGTCATGGCCATGTATGCGGCCGGTGTGAAAACCGCAGTGGCATCGTGTGGTACCGCCTTTGGTGGCGAGCACCTTCAGGTCCTGCGCCGGCTGATGCTGGATGATTCCTACTTCAACGGCGAGCTCATCTATACCTTCGACGGTGATGAGGCAGGGCAGAAGGCCGCCATGCGCGCCTTCGACGGTGAGCAGAAATTCACCGGACAGTCCTTTGTCTCCGTGGCGCCAGACGGCATGGACCCGTGCGATCTGCGCCTGCAGAAAGGCGACGCCGCCGTGCGCGAGCTCATCGCGGACCGCATTCCCATGTTCGAGTTCGTTATCCAATCCGTCATCGCGGAGTACCGCATCGATACCGCGGAGGGCCGACTGCAGGCCCTGCGCCGCGCAGTCCCCGTGGTGGCGCAGATCCGCGATCAGCCCCTGCAGCGCGAGTATGCCCGCCGCCTTGCCGGTTGGGTGGGTTGGGCCAATCCGGAGGAGGTCCTCCAGCAGGTCCGCGCGGAGGCACGCAAACCAAAGAAGGCAGAAAAGCCCACCATTCGCCGCTTCGAGAATGCGAAGCCGCAGCCGGCACAACAAGACGTGCCGATGATCCACCCGCCGAGCCCGAAAGAGACCCACCTGTGGCCCCAGCGCGAGGCCCTCAAGCTGGCCTTGCAGATGCCGCAGGTAGCAGGCTCGTACTTTGATGGCATTACTGCCGACGCCTATACCAACGACGTCTACCGCCTCGTCCGCCAGGCAATTTCCACCGCCGGCGGCGCCGCCCAGGGCGCGTCCATGTCGGCCGTGGAATGGATTGCCGCAGTAGCCGGAGAGATGCAGGATCTCACCGGTCGCAACTTTGTCTCCGAGCTCGCCGTAGAAGCAATCCTGCCCACCGACGTCGGCCCCGAAAAATACGCCGACTCCGTCCTCTCCCGCTTGCAGGAAACCGTGGTGGGCGATCAGATAGCCCAGCTCAAGGCCCGCCTCGGCCGCATGCGTCCCTCCGATGATGAGGCCAGCTATAACTCGCTCTTCGCTGACCTTGTCGCCCTCGAGCAGGCCCGCCGCGAGCTTAATGACCGCGCCTTCCGCGGCACGCCTCCCCAAGCATAAAAATCTCCCCTCGGCACGAACCCAGTTTAGGTGCGCGCCGAGGGGAGGGGAGGAGGCTTACAGGCTAACCTGCAACCGACCTAGTCCTCATCGGGCTCATAAATGCGGTCCGCATTATCCACCTGCGATCCGCGCAGCCGGCCCTTGCCCTTGCGCTTGGAGGACAAATCGCGAACCTCGCGCATGCGCGGTTCTGGGTCCAGGCGATTAGCCACCGCCTTGCGTGCCGAAGTAACAGCGGACTTAGTCACGGGGGAGTTGACGGCCTTTTCGTAGGCGCCCTTGATCTGGTGGTAGCGCTTGCGGCCAGCCTTAGTGCCAAAAACGTATCCTGCTGCGGCGCCGAAGACGAATTGGATCATTATCTAGCGTGTCCCCTTATTCCTGTGCGAGTAAAAGTTCCCCACCAGCCTACCGCGAAGCCTTGCCGCGCGCCGCCAACCACGAGTGAGGGATAGCGCTAGCCCCGCAGTGGACTAGCACTTTTCATGGCGCGGAATACGCGCTAGTTTAAGTGTGTGGAAAATAACAAGCGCAGGGATTCGGCGGCGGCCTCAGCAGTGGCGCTGGCCGCGCTTTTTACCGCGAGCATTTCTGCGGAATCCTCCGGCCACCAACCGGAGGCCGCCGCGGCGCACCAAGGCCCCAATTGGCCTGAAGAGTGCTGAGCGGTGACCGCAAAGGTCTACCTAGCAATCCATAATTGTGCATGCGAGTTTAGCGTCGCGTTCACTTCCCCTTAACTTTAGCTGGATATTATTCGTAGGAATTTGATGCTAGTTAAAGGTTTCTACGTTGAACTATCGGAATAAACTGCGACCCGCAGCCCGCGTGTTCGCCCTCTGCGCGGCCACTGGGCTGACTGTATCCCTCGCACCGGCGGCTGCCGCTCTTCCCGTAACCGTACCCCAGCTGCGTGAGCCCGTCACCCAGCACACCACTGGCGCAGCCCCAGTCCAGCACCCCGGCGCCCCGGTTCCAGAGCCGTTTAGCGCGGACTATATTGCGGGCTTTGAATCCGATGTCTCGTCTTATCAATTTGGCAACTACTGGCAGGTAATCCAGCTTTTTGACCACATCAAGACCCAGCCAGAAATCCGCCAGGAAAATATGGACAAGGCCGTGGCCATCAATAACGCCGCAGCCGGTGACCCCGCATTGGTTCGCCGCGCGCAGGCCGATGCCAAGGCCAGCTCGACCAGCGTGCTCAACGCCGTCTCTGATTCCATGGGCAAGAATCTCGGCGGCGCCTTCCGCGCCGCCTTGGCCGAGCACCGCCTGCCCAAGACTGAATACCTGCTAGGTAATGGCTATGCGGCCCGCGCAGGCGGGCTGGCCAATTCCACGATGTCTGAGAAGTACTACTTCAACTATCAGCGCCCGTACCAACGCGCGCCGCAGGCGATTAACCGCTACGACGATGGCTCAAAGGACCTCTATCCCACCTCGCCAGCTTTCCCCTCGGGCCATACCAATCAGGCAACGTGGATTACCACCTTGATGTCCTTCATGCTACCCGAGGTAGGCCCACAGCTCATGCTGCGCGGTGCGGAGGCCGGCAACCACCGGGTAGTCCTGGGCGTGCATTACCCGCTGGATGTCATTGGCGGGCGCATGACTGGCCAGGCTGCCGCGGCCGATCGCTTAAATGACAAGCGCATGCGCAACGCCCTGTGGCAAGCCTCGATGGAGGTGCGCAAAGAGATCAAGGGGCGCACCGGCAAAACAGTGGAAGAATTAGTGGCCCAGGATAGGGAAGAGGGTACTGACTACCGCTCCACCCAGGATGCAGTCGCCGAATATTCAAAGTTCATGGACTACGAGTTCGCCCCGCGCTACCGCACCGACGCCCCGATGGTCGTCCCACAGGCCGCCCCGGTGCTGCTCGCCGCATCCCATCCAGAGCTTAGCTGGGGCCAGCGCGCCGAGGTGCTGCGCCAGACCGCGCGCCCAGCCGGCAACCCGCTGGACTGGCAGGCAGAAGGCGGTTCCTGGCAGCGCCTCGACCTAGCCCGCGCCATGGCTGCCACGGTGACCATCACCCCAGACGGCGGCGTGAGGGTCAGCGGTTAGCTATTCCAACAATTCGCGCGGGGGTGCAGTGCTCCCGCACATGGTTCAATAAAGAAGTATCCCCATCAAGCAAAAAGGAAAAGTAAGTTGACTAAGCCCAAGGTTATGACCATCTACGGCACCCGCCCGGAGGCCATTAAGGTCGCCCCTGTGATCAAAGCATTGGATAATGATGAGCGCTTTGACTCTATTCCGGTTTCCACCGGTCAGCACAAGGAAATGCTGGAGCAGGTCAATTCCATGTTCGGCATCACCCCGAAGCACGATCTGGGCCTGATGAAGCCGGGCCAGGGGCTCAATGAAATAGTCTCCCGCGCGATTGCGGGTCTGGATTCCATCATTGAGGAAGAACAGCCGGATGTCATTATCTCCCAGGGTGACACTTCTACCGCCATGGCCGCAGCACTCGCTGGCTTCCACCGCGGCGTAAAAATTGTGCACCTGGAAGCGGGCCTGCGTACCGGCGATATCCACTCGCCCTTCCCAGAAGAGGCTAACCGTAAGCTCATCGGCCAGGTAGCCGAGCTGCACTTGGCTCCTACCGCTGGATCGATGGAAAACCTGCGTCGCGAGAATGTGCGCTCCAAGGACATTGTGGTCACCGGCAACACAGTGATCGATGCCTTGTTGGAAGCAGCATCCTGGGACACCAAGTTCGAGGATCCCGCTCTGCAGGAGGCCGCAGATTCCGACAAGCGCCTCGTTGTTGTGACCACCCACCGTCGCGAAAACCTGGAAGCTATGAAGGAGATCGGCGGCGCAGTCAAGGATCTGGCTGAGGCCTACCCAGAGATTAACTTCGCTCTGCCTTTGCACCTGAATCCTAAGGTGCGCGAAGCGGTTCTCCCAGAGGTTGAGCACCTACCGAATATCATCATTACCGATCCACTGCCTTATGACCAGTTCACCCAGCTGCAAAACCGCGCGACCATCATCCTTACCGATTCCGGCGGAGTCCAGGAAGAGGCTCCCGCTCTGGGCAAGCCGGTTCTGGTTATGCGCCAAAACACCGAGCGCCCCGAGGCCGTTGTCGCCGGCACCGTGAAGCTGGTGGGTACCAACCGTGAGCTCATCGTGGCCGAGGCTAAGCTTTTGCTTTCCGACGACGCCGCTTTCCAAGCCATGGCCAACGCCGTTAACCCCTACGGCGATGGCAAGGGCGCGCAGCGCGCCGTTGCCGCCATCGCGGAGCTGACTGGAGTAGGCGAGCGCGTAGACGACTTCCTGCCCGAGGTTGATTCCTCCGAGGCCGCCCAGAATAAGAAATAACCTGCGCACGAGGGAGAAATAGCGGATATCATAGTGGTATGAAACCCCTGGATATCCGCTGTAACCACCAAGACCGCATGAAGGCCGCCGACATCCTCGGAGATGCGCTGTCGGCCGGTCAAATCAACCTCGATGAATTTGAGTCACGGTCAGCCGATTGTGAGGATGCCACAACCCGTCGCGAGCTCATCGAACCCTTAGCGGACCTTGTAGAGGATCCAGAGTTACTTCTCTTTGGTGATCGCAGCGAGGTCACCAGCATCTATTCTGGCAACCAAGAATCCAACGCCATTGCCAAGGTGCAGCAGGCCATAAAGCAGATTCAGCCTTCGGTCGGCCAGCCCCAGTCCCTAGCACTGGGAATCTTCGGCGGCTCTACGGTCAATGGTGGGGCAGTGGCAAGCACATTAACCGCTGTAGGAGCCTTTGGCGGCGTGGACATCGACCTCACTGGAGTTGCTTTGCGCAACCGTACAACCACCATCAATGCCGTAGGAATCTTCGGCGGGGCGGATGTCTACATCCCCGAAGGTTTCCGAGTCCGCGTCGGCGGTTTCGGGCTCTTTGGCGGCCACGATCTCAAGGTTGAGCACGGCGCCATCCACCCGAATGACCTTCCGGTAGACGCGCCCGAGATTATCGTGAATTGTTTCAGCCTATTTGGTGGAGTGGATGTGCATGTGGGGCGCCGTTACGGTGCGTAGAAAATACTATTTTCGATGAGTAGAAGACGATGTGGTCTTCAGTGAGAGTGCGACAATCTTGGGCTGCCGAGTTCTTTCGGGGACACTCTTGTCGCATTCTTAAGTCGTTTTAGGGGTGTGTACAACTAGTAGATCGCTAGTCTATTCCTCGTTGGCTCTAGTGCTCTGGTCGTCCACTGCGAATTGGCCGGTGAAGTGTTGGATGACAGCGGATGCATCAGCAAAGGAGTTGAGAGCAGAGAAGCAAAGGAGTTGAGAGCAGAGAAATTTCAATGATTCACTCTCAACAAGGGGGATGATTTGTGGACATCTTTTCGGTAGGTGCGAAACCCAGTTGACGCTCGTTTAGTCATCTTAAACTTCTAATTGACTGTGTAGGGTGGGTGTATTACTAGTAGGCACCTGGGCGGAGATAGCTAAAAACACCGCCAAGCGTTTTACTCGGCGGTGTCTGTTTGCTCCTCCAACTGGGCTCGAACCAGTGACCCTTCGATTAACAGTCGAATGCTCTGCCAACTGAGCTATGGAGGAATATGCGTAAGCTGTACATCGAACTCACTGTTCTCTGTGCAACGAGAATTAACTATATAGGGAATGAAGGGTTAGACACAAATCGCCTGTAAGAAGCTAAAAACAGGGCCATGCGAAGGAGGTATGGTTCTCACTGAAAGGGCAGTAGGATATCCCGCTGATCGAGGTTTAGATCCCGTGTAGGGTATGGGTTTGAAAGTATTCGAGAAAGGTATTCATGCATCCTGAAGAGTCTCCTCAGACATTTGAAAAAGTTTGTGTGGTTGGATTGGGCTACATCGGATTGCCCACCGCTGCGTTCATTGCTTCCAAGGGAGTTCATGTCACCGGCGTTGATGTGAATTCTAAGTTTGTAGAGTCAATCAACAAAGGGGAAGTACCTTTCTTTGAGCCAGGGTTCGATGTTCTTCTAAAACGAGTTGTAGATGAAGGGTACTTGGTAGCCCAGACCGAACAAGTTGAAGCGGATGCGTATATCGTTTGCGTTCCTACTCCTTTCAAGGAAGACCACAAGGTTGATACCAAGTTCATCAATTCCGCGGTTGAGGCTATGGTCCCGCACCTGCGTCCTGGTGCATTGGTTGTCCTGGAGTCTACTTCTCCTCCAGGAACTACCGAAGATATGGCGAATTACATCCTTGAACTTCGCCCTGACCTGTCTCTTGATGAAGACGACGAAAATGCAATTTTCGTAGCGCACTGTCCGGAGCGAGTGCTGCCGGGGCAGATTATGGAAGAGATGGAAAACAACGACCGCGTTATCGGTGGTTTGACCCCACGGGGTACACAGCTTGCTGTTGATTTGTATGGCACCTTCTGTACTGCTGAGTTACTGCAGACCAATGCCACGACAGCTGAGATGGCCAAGCTCACCGAGAATTCCTTTAGGGACGTGAATATCGCATTCGCTAATGAGTTGTCGCTGATCAGTGACCGCTTGGGAATCGACGTGTGGGAGCTTATCGAACTGGCTAACCATCATCCACGAGTAAATATCCTGCAACCGGGCCCTGGAGTTGGCGGCCATTGCATCGCAGTTGACCCTTGGTTCATCGTCTCCTCCGTTCCTGAAGAAGCGAAGATCATCAAGATGGCTCGAGACGTTAATGATGGAAAGCCAGCTTGGGTAATTAAGCAAGTTAAGGCTGCGCTTGAAGGCAAGGAGAGCTCCACGGTTGCGGCGCTTGGTATTGCCTTCAAGAACGATATCGACGATCTTCGAGAGTCCCCCTCGCTGAGTATTGTGAAAACGCTTGGTGAGGAGAATCCAGATCTAGATATCCGAGTAGTCGAACCGAATGTTGCGGAATTGCCTGATTCGCTCTCCTCGGTACCTAACTTGAAAAAGCAGGAACTAGAAACTGCCGTACATGATGCAGATGTGGTTCTACTTTTGGTTAACCACAAGGAGTTCCTCCAGATGGACACCGCCTTGCTTGAGGGAAAGTCAGTTATCGACACTAAGGGCATCTGGCGCTCTTAATAGTGATTCGTGGGAGGCGCCAAACTAATTCGGTGCCTCCCAGGCTCTCTACAGAGTTGAAGTACTCCCTAAGCCACGTTCCGTTGAGACCGTGGCTTATAATGTTCTAATAGGCGCAAATTGGTCTTTGAGTAGACAATTTTGGTTAGGATATTAGTTCCCTTTTGGTCTGAGCGAAGGTGGGAGCCTTTCTTGAAAATTCTGGTGATATCGCAGTATTGGTATCCGGAAAATGGCGTACCTCAACGGCGTTGGACTTGGCTTTCAGATCTGCTTAGGGACGAATTTGCGCTTGAAGTCATCGCTCCACCTCCGCACTATCGTAGGAATCTGAAGCTTTTAGCTTGGGTGAGACAGGTTATTGGACGTGGCTGGAAAGAATTAGAGCTTGGTCCCTCAGGTGAAAGAATTCATCGAACCTTTTTCATTCCAAGTGGAAATTCATTAACGCAGAAGGCGCTGAATCAGCTTACGGTTGCTATAGGCATGATGCTAAAACTGTCCGTTTTGAGTATTCGCCGTTCTTCTAGAAAACCAGACGTAATCATCGGCACCGTGCCTGCATTGCCTACTGCTGTAGTTACTTATTTTGCGTCGAAGGTAATGCGTACTCCGTACGTAATTGATTTGCGCGACGCTTGGCCAGATCTTCTGTCTCAATCTGACCAGTGGAATAACAGTGTCGGCTCCCGCTCGTTTCGAGAATTGCTCCTTTCGCATGGACCACTACAGGGTGCTTCATGGTTGACGGATCGATCGGTTAACTGGGTTCTTGAACATTCGAGCGGAGTGATGGTGACCTCGAGCCATTTGGAGGAAAACCTAAGGGGTAGATTTTCCAAAAGCGGCCGTGAAATACCCCTAGTAACTATCCGGAATGTGTTTCCCTCGCGGACTGATTTTGTACACCATTACGTGAGTGAAGATGGCAAGCGGGCATTGAATGTCCTATATGCAGGGACCATCGGTAGAGCTCAAAACCTTGCCAATGCCGTTGAAGCGGCGAGGATAGCCGCTACTGCGGGTGTTGATGTTCATTTGAGATTTGTGGGTGCCGGGGCTGCGAAAGAAGCTTTGAGCGAAATGGCTGAGGAACTCAAGGTTCGTGCCGAATTCTATTTTCGCCGGCCAGCTGATGCGCTCGATGAGCATTACGAATGGGCCGATACTGCGTTGGTGCATCTAACCGATTGGGAGCCTCTAGAGCGAGCCGTTCCTTCAAAAACTTATGAGTTAATGTCATCCGGCCTGCACATTTCCGGTGTAGTGGCGGGAGAAGCCGCGGAGATCATTGAAAGCTGCAATGCAGGTGAAGTTGTTCCTCCTGAAAAGCCCGAAGAGCTTGCTGCCCTGTGGGTACGGTTAGCAAAAAATCCTAGTCAACTCCGTGTAGGAAGTCTCGGCAGAGAATGGGTCGAAAAAGAAAGGACTAAAATCGCCCCAGAAAAACTTCATTCCTTCATTTATAACGTTCTTGGAGATAAGTAGGATGTGGCTTCGTCCCTACTTATCCCTTCCATCAGTCATCATCAGCCTGTTGTGGGAAAATCCCATCGAATTCTGCCTAAAGGTACAGCAGCGGTTTGGGATTCGCCTTTGCACGGCCTCTAAGAATGAAACTTCTGCGCCTTTTTGGAGTACCAAGGAACCCCGTAACTATGAATTGCCGGGACAAATTCATCGAAGCACGAGGCGCTCGAAAGATGAGCGGAAGGCAGTACTTTATTTTGCTAATAATTCGACGCCCTATACACAATCGGGTTACACCGTACGGACTCATGGGATGCTCAGGGCGCATAACAAAATACACTCAAGAAAGATAATTTGCGTTACTCGTCTTGGCTATCCTGTGGTCGTGGGCCGTATCCCAAAGTCTAGGGAAGATGTACTCGAAGGTGTTATTTATCGTCGGATCATTCCGCGGTTTTTCCTTCCGAGCAGTCGGCTTCGTGCTCGAGAGGAAATTCGAGAACTGACGAAAATTGCTGAGTCAGAGCAGGTCGGAGTCATTCATACAACTACTGACTTTAGAAATGCATACGTAGCATCTCAGGTGGCGAAGCGGCTTTCGATTCCGTGGGTTTATGAAGTGAGGGGAGAGCGGGAGAATACGTGGCTAAGCCAGTTTGAAGCTGCGGAAAGAAAAGCGGCTGCTGCATCCGGATACTATAACTATGCCCACGAAAAAGAAATGGAAGCGGCGAGGAAAGCAGGCAGAGCCATTTTTCTCAGTGAGGTGGCAAAAGAAAATGCTGTTTCAAACGGAATTGACCCACGCTTGGCTTGGGTAATTCCGAATAGTCTGCCTGAAGGCGGTAAAGCCACGGAATGCCATGATTCGGCCCAAAAGCTTGTCTCATCATTGCTCGATAACAACAAGATATATATCGGGACCGTGTCTAGTCTTGTGCATTACGAGGGTTTATCTATCGTTATACGGGCATTGCCCTACCTGCCAGTGGAAGTTAATGCTCTTTTTGTAGGTGATGGAACAGAGCGACGCCGACTTGAAGCACTCGCCAGATCATTGGGAGTACACGACAGGGTAGTTTTCGCTGGGAAGCAACCAACTGAATCGATAGGTGAGTGGTATCGTGCGCTTGACGTTTTTGTTGTACCACGAATTTCTAGCCTAGTTACTGCGAGGGTAACTCCAATCAAACCTCTGGAAGCCCTGCGAGTAGGAATTCCAGTCTTGGCATCAGATCTCCCAGCACTTCATGAAGTCACTGGAGAATTTGCGGTCTATTTTGCACCCGAGCAATTGGAAGATTTTGTAAGAAAGATAAAGATGATTCTTGACGGCAACGTCGAGATAGACCAGGAACGAGTTGACCAGTGGCTGCGAACCAGAACTTGGGAATATAACGTGAAGAAACTAGAAGCGTTGTATAGCGAACTGACTGGAGGTCAGTAGATGAATTTTGAATACTATTTGACCACTGTTCGCAGTGGCCTTACTAAGGCAGTTCGAAATACAAAGGCGAATGGAATTCGCAATACTCGGCAGAAGGCATTCAGGCTATTAAATAACAAACTGGTTTTGAGGAATGCTCACGACCCACTACATGTAAAGCCACTTCCTCCAAGTTTTAAAAGCCAAAGCTTTGGCTCTGTGAAAGTTGGAGTCATCATGGATGATTTTTCCCTCGAGGTATGGAGTGAAGAATTCCATACTATTCCCCTCGACCCAGAAAAATTTGAGTCACAACTGGCTGATAGCAATTCGCCGAAAATTGACCTTCTTTTCGTAGAGTCTTCTTGGAATGGAAACAACGGAAAGTGGAAATATCAACTCGCAGGACAGAACGCTCCCTCTGAAAAGCTGGGAGAGCTCATTAGAGAATGCAAACGTTGGGGGATTCCGACGGCATTCTGGAATAAGGAGGATCCGCCTCATTTCCACGATTTCTTGGGAACAGCAAAGCTTTTCGACGTAGTTTTTACCACCGCCGAGGAAAAAATTCCTGAATATATCGAAGAATTAGGGCATGACAGGATCTATTGTCTGCCTTTTGCAGCCCAGCCAAAGCTGCATAATCCCATCCGGCTCAGCGGCGACGAAAAGCCCGGAGATATTGCTTTTGCGGGTATGTATTTTAAGCACAAGTTCCGAGAACGCAGAGAGCAGATGGACTTACTCCTGGGCGCCGCCGCAGCAGTGTCTCCGCGGATGCAGGCAGGATTGACTATCTATTCGCGATATTCAGGTGGGGATGAGCGTTATCAGTTCCCGGCGCCATTTGATAAGTACGTAGTCGGCGGCTTGCCCTATAAGAAAATGGTGTCGGCATACCGCCAACACAAGGTTTTTCTGAACGTTAACTCGGTTGTGGACAGCACTTCGATGTGTTCTAGGAGAGTCTTTGAAATTTTGGCTTCCGGAACTGTCGTTGTAAGTACCCCCAGCGCAGCGATACATCAATTTTTCAACAAAGAAGAGCTACCAACAGTGAGCGATGGAGTCGAGGCGCAACACCTGCTGCGGGCTCTAGTGAATTCGAAAGAACTGCGTGACCGAATAGTTCATAAAGCGCAGCGGAAAATTTGGGCTCAGCACACTTATGAAAAGCGAGCAAAGTTTGTGCTTGAAAAGACACTTGGTTTCGCTAACGAGCAGACTGAAAAGCCGCGGATTTCAGTTATAAGTTCCACTAACCGGCCCAACCAAATTCGGCATTTGCTTGAACAAGTCGGGCGACAATGTGGTGTGGAAATTGAACTGTGCTTGGCACTTCACGGTTTTGATGAACAAGAAGTCGATCTTCCTCAACTGCAAGCGCAAAGTAATGTTCGAAATCTTAAAGTGGTGGAAGTTTCCTCCGCCGAGAGCCTGGGCAATTGTTTAAATCGCTTGGTTGAGCTTTCCACTGGCGACTACATTGCGAAAATGGATGATGATGATGAATACGGCCGGCATTATCTTCTTGACCAGTACTATTCTCTGAAATTCTCTGGGGCCGATCTTGTTGGCAAGCAGGCTGTGTATGTGTCTTTAGAGGAAAGCTCAATTATTGCGCTAAAAAACTCGGTAAAGGAACATCGTTGGACTGACTTCGTCGTAGGCCCAACCCTATTTGGTCCTCGTTCGACATTTGAAATTCACCGTTTTGAAGATAGAACAAATGGTGAAGATTCTGCCTTCCTTTCTAGCCTTGTAAAGGCAGGAAAGCGCATCTATTCTGCGGATCGCTTTAATTTCCTACAGGTCCGAGGAAAAACAAATCACACTTGGGGTTCTAAAGACCTAGAATTTTTAGCCAATAGCGAGGTAGTACTTTTTAATACCTTTAGAGATCATTTCGATTTCTGAGTGGAGCCCTTATTTAGGGCCCTTTCCGCTTCGTCGTCGAAGATTATCTTTGGCTCTTCGAATCTACTTCGCATCTTTTCGATGATGGCGTCTGCTTCTTCATCCTTCCCAGTCGCGGCGCGGTTACCCCAGACTCGGTAAGATTTAGCAACTTGTTGAGCAGGCCCATCAGCAATCATTTCTCCCTCGTGAAGCCAAATTGCCCGTGAGCAATGTTCCTGAATAGTGGTAGCACCATGGGAGACCAAGAAAACGGTTCCGGCTGTGTCCAAGAAGTCGTTCATTCGCTCCTTGGCCTTTGCAGCGAATGTTGAGTCACCAGTTGATAGTGCCTCATCAATAAGGAGAATCTCCCGTTTGACTGACGTGGCAATCGCAAATTTCAAGCGAGCTGTCATACCCGATGAGTAGGTTTTTAGCGGTCTATCAATGGCGTCTTCAAGATCCGCCCATTCAATTACGCTAGGAATAAGCTCGTTAACTTGATCAGGTTGAAGGCCCATAGCTAGTAGACCTAGCTTCGTATTATCGCGACCCGACATTTGCCGCTGGAGAGCCGCAGAAACACCCAACATAGTCGGTTTGGCGGAGACATATACCTCTCCTCGAGAGGGGGATTCCGACCCGGCCATTAAGCGAATAAGGGTTGATTTTCCCGAGCCATTTTTTCCTAGAATGCCAATGGATTCGCCCGAGTGGGCAACAAATGATGCTGACTCCAATGCGCGAACTTCTCTCATTCGGCTTCGGAAAAGGCCTACGTTAGATCCGTTTTTAGAAACGAAATAAGACTTGCCAAGTTTTCTGGCAACAACTGTTGTCTTATTTGACACTCGCGTACCTTTCTTCAGCCTTCCAGAAGAATATAAACCCAATGATAAGGAGCCCAAAACTCCAAGCAATCAAATGGATCCAGGAGGATAGATCAGGAAGCTTATTGTAAATAGTGACGTCCCTGCACGCTTGTAGGAAGATGTACCCTGGGTTGTTCTCCATTATCTTTTGCGCCGTAGGACTACCGCTGAATCTTTCGATGGAGAAAAATACGCCTGAGGTGAAAAACAGTGCGCGACTGAGAATACCAACCAGCGCTTTTAGGTCTGGGATGAAGGCTGTTAACCGAGCGACAATGAAGATGACGCCCAAAATTAGTAAGTGGGCCAAAATATAAAGGGGGATAATGAAAAATATCCTCCAAGTGGGGCCTTGAGGCCACTGGAAAACGAAAGATAGGGCAATTGAAATAATTGCAGGGGGAAGGTTATCTATGAACTGCTTAGTAACTAAGGCAATAGGAAGCGCGGCTTTCGGGAAAGAAAATGAGGATATAAGGCCGTAACTGCTTTGAATGAGTTTCGTACCGCTATTTAAACCAGTTGTAATGAAGCCGAAGAAAATTACGCCAATCGTTAGGTATCCAAGAAAGTTATCGATTCCTCTTGAAGTCTTGAGGATGACACCGAAAATGAAAGCATAAATCATGACGTCGATAAGCGGCTGAATGATAATCCAGGCTCTACCGAGCAGTAAATCGCGAGACGACTTAAAGGCTTTGCTACGCGCGTCGAAGTAAATAAAGTGACGTAGCTTCCATAATTGGGAAACGTAATCTGAAAAGCGCGGGAGGGCGTTAATGGTCTCAAGGGGTTCGCGAGACACCAAAATTGCTGACTCTTTACTTTTCTCCATTTCATTGCTCAGAACTAAGCTTTGTACATCGACTGAGCTGGAAGATTGGGCGTGTGTGCTCCTAGAACGGCGTCTAATCATGCGGTAACGAACTCCTGGAAAAACGATTTTCCTTACCATAGTACGAGCTAAGGCGACCAGTGCCTAGCAAAGCCGTGCGCTGTGAGGTTACCACTCGTTTGGTGGACACCCTATTTGTGCGGATCCTGTGTCCGTAGGAGAGGATGTTCATTGTGGGGCAACAGAGCAAGAAGTATACACTGGCCTGTCGACGTGAAGCCGCGAGCCTAGTAATCGAGTCAGTACCTCCGATCGCTCATGGGCTAAGGAGATTGGCGTCGCATCGGGCCTTTTAGGCCAGTGGGTAAAAATGAGCGCGAACGCCGAGGAGCTTCAGATGGGATGCGCGGGGCTGATCTTCGTGCTGAGGATACTCGCCCTGAGTTGGCGGAAGCCAAGATGAATAATGAGTTTTGTCAAAAACGACAGCCTCCTTTGCTTTTTGGCAGCGCGAGCAGAAAAGTTCCAATTAATGCGGCAGGAGAAGGCGAACTACAGCATCAAGCGCATGGCACGGCTATTAAAAGTGTCTCGGTCTGGATACTACAAATGGGGCCCATACGCACCAGAAACAACTATTCGGAAAAGATGAGCGTGCAACAATTTACAACGACGTTGACCGCAAGATTCATCAGATTTGGAAAGACTCCGATGAGGTTTGTGGTGCTCCGCGGACCACCGCAGAACTTACCGAGAGCTACCGGATCACATTGAATCGCAAGACTGTAGCTAAGCGGATGCGACCGATGAGAAATGAAGGGATTTCGCCGCGTGCCTTGTTCCAGTGACAATGATCCAAGCCAAGCGTAAATCCACGCTCCCTGACCTGGTTAAACGCATGTTTGATACTGGTGAGCTCAACCGAGTATGGATGTCGGATATTACCTACCTGCGCACTGGTGAATGCTGTTTGTACTTACGCGCAGTCCGCGACGGCCATTCCCGTAGGGTGCTGGGCTGGGCTATGGATAGCGTTCAAGACACAAGATTGGTCGAACGAGCCCTGCGAATGGCACATACGCTGCGCGGTGGCGTTCCTGCTGGGCTGGTGTTCCACACTGATCGTGGAATCCAATTTACCAGCGAGAAGCTCTGGGCGGACTGCCGCAACCCGGGCATTGCCCAGTCTGTGGGGCGAACCGGCGTGTGCTTCGATAACGCGATGGCTGAGTCGTTCAGGGCGACAATTAAAATCGAGTTCTGCGACCGTAAGTGCTGGCCAGCCCGTGATGCCGCACGCAAGGCCGTTGCTTACTGGATTGAAGTACTCTACAACCGGCAACGTCGGCACTCCGCACAAGGGATAGTCAGCCCTTGTCGACTTCGAGAACCACATTGGTCTTACCACCAGCAGAAAAGAAATATCTGCCTAACCACTAGGTAATTCCACTACGTGCCCACGAATTGCGGAAAACCCAACACCAATTCTTGAGTATCGATTTATTAGGGGATTCGAATCTCATTGAATCTTGTTGGGGGTTTATTTCTCGTTTGCTCTCCAAACGATCTAGGTTTGAATGGCCTAGAATCGTGGCATGAGTTTTGAAGATCAGACTGGCCAGTCTTTTTCAGCGGAAAGCGTTAAAACTTTTATATTCGGAGGCTGCGTCAGTCGGGATACTATCGCTTTTGCTAGGCCAAATGCTTTCTCTCTTCAGAGATATGTGGCCCGCCAGTCCTTACTTTCTGTAGGTAGAAGTGCACAGCAAGATATAGAGCGGATTGATTTGGCAAGTCCTTTCCAAAAGAGGATGCTCGAGGGGGACATTATTGGTAACTTGCTGGCAGAGCTTGGTAAATACTCGGATATGGAGCTGCTGATTTGGGACCTGATCGTAGAGCGAAATGGTGTCTGGGAGTTTCCTAGCGGTGGGATAGTCACAAATTCAGCTGAGTTAACAAGGAATAGTGGAGGAAAGCAATCCGTCAAAAGAGCAAGGAAAATTGATTTTGGCACTGAAGAGCATTTTCTTCGTTGGCAAGGAGCCGTTTCCCTTTTCGCTGCGTACCTTAAGCAAGTGAATTTGACCGAGAAGGTTGTGGTGCTAGCTCCTGAGTGGGCGGAGCATTTTCCGGATGGCCGGTCTTTCTCTAGGCGCCGTAGTAAAGATATAGAAAGAAAGAACGAAATCTTTTCCAGATACTACAGTGAGCTTAGAAGGATGAAGTTCCCGGTCATCGGGGTTAGTCATACAGTCGCTGATCCAGATCACCGGTGGGGTGCGGCTCCGTTTCACTTCACCTCATCAGCGTATAAAACCATGGAGTCTAGGCTCTTAGATAAAGTTAAAGAGATACGTCGTTGAGGCCTCGTTGGGAAAGTTCCAGTTTTAATGATTATTTAACTTTTT
Source organism: Corynebacterium sp. MSK074 (assembly GCF_030229735.1). Lineage (NCBI taxonomy): Bacteria > Bacillati > Actinomycetota > Actinomycetes > Mycobacteriales > Corynebacteriaceae > Corynebacterium > Corynebacterium sp. MSK074. The sequence goes on along the minus strand of NZ_JASPIX010000003.1, from coordinate 6,293 downwards.
CGAGTGTCGGACAGGATTTGTGGGAAAAGAATAACTATGGACTCCAAGTGTGCCGGTATATTTTAAAGGGTCGCACCGAGCCTATACCTACCTGTTAGAATGCAATTGTTTGTATTCGATTGGGTGGATGACTTTTGGCTGTCCGCGGATATGAAAGCTCTTATAGTGGACGCCGGAAGTTTGGGAGATGAACTTCTGGCCTAGCAAAGATTGAGAACTGATATGCGAAGATTTGCAAATAAAACCGTATTTAAAAATATATTATTAGTAGTTGCGCTAATTTTTATAGCTGTAGTGCTTAAGTTGGCTTTCCCAGGCGAGTTCCCGTGGATACTTATAGGCTTAGTCGGAATATTGGCGGTGGTCAACCAAGCGTGGTTGGTAGATTTAAAGCGGCACCTAGCTCGAATTGAAAGCAGGGAAAAAAGAAGTGCGGAACTCGGGAATGCAAACCATGAGATTCTCGTGCAACACACTACGAAGCTAGACAGAATTAATCGTAAGGCAGTAAAAAACGAAACCACCATAAACAATATCGCCGGCTCAGTAGGTAGGATGGCTCCCATTGTTAGACAGGTGTCTTCAAATGTGATTGCGCTCTCCAAGGATCAAGACACGGTCACTTCGGTGCCTAAACCGGACAAGCTGATCGAAGACGCAGTTAGTGATCCGGTCTTGGATTCAATTTTGGGCTTCGAGGGATTGAATAGCATACCTAGCGCGAAGCGTGGGATGCCTACTTTCGATGTCACTGCGATGGTGATTGCAGATGAATTTACTGCCGCAGCTTTTAGGCATGAGTGGCACCAAGTTGAGCCCAAGCGGACTAATTTCATGGATCTTTTGGAGACCGAAAAGATTGATCTCTTGTTTGTTGAGAGCGCGTGGGAAGGGAACGGAGGCGATTGGAGGTACCAGCTAGTGGGGTCTATGGCCCCAAGAAACGAGATTGTTACCCTAATCGAAGAATGTAAGAGGCGCGGGATTCCTACTGCATTCTGGAATAAAGAGGATCCGCCACATTTTGAAGATTTCCTAAGAACGGCCAAGCTGTTCGATTATGTCTTCACAACTGAGGAAGACTGCGTACCAAAATATATTGAACAGTTAGGGCACGAACGAGTACATGTACTTCCTTTTGCCGCTCAACCTTACTACCATAACCCCGCAAGAATTTCTTCTATCGAGCGTGCAGGAAAATCGGTTTTTGGTGGGATGTATTTCAGAGAGAAGTATCCCGAAAGGCGAGCACAGATGGATTACTTACTTCCCGCGGCTGCCGAATATGGCTTGGATATTTACTCGCGTAACACAACAGAGGAAAAGTATCGCTTCCCGGAAGAGGTGCAAAAGTTTGTTCGGGGGAGCCTGACCTATGATCAAATGGTAGCCGCGTACCATGCCTACGAAGTAGTTCTGAACGTAAATTCGGTGCCTAACTCTAAATCAATGTGCGCGCGCCGTATTTTCGAAGCGACTGCATGTGGGGCCGCCGTAGTCAGCCCTGATTCGCCATCCCTCAACACGTACTTTAATTCCGGTGAGATTACCTCGGTAAGTGACCAAAGTAACGCTAAACATAAGATTCGTGCACTAGTAAGAAGCGAGGAATTTAGGAAGCAACGCGTGCATCGAGCGCAGAGAAATATTTGGGCTAACCACACCTATGCGCATAGGGTCGAAAAGGTCTTAAACGTGATTGGCATGGGGCGTGGACGGTCCACCGGATACTCAGATAGCATATCCGTGATTATCACTACTAACCGCGAGGTCTCGCTACCGTATCTGGTCGAGAATCTTCGTCGTCAAAGCGACGTGAAATTCGAGGTAGTGCTTATAACCCATGGTTTTGAGCTTCCTGATTGGGCAAGAGTCGAAATTCAAAAAATAAGCCATGTTACGCAGCTCCTCGTCGAAACTGCCCCAGTAGAAGACGTTTTGGGAAAAAATCTCAACCGTTTGGTTTCCATGTCTACCGGATCATTTATCGTCAGAATGGATGACGATGATTGGTATGGCCCAAACTACATTCAGGACTTGGTCTTCGCCGCAAGGTATTCTGGAGCTGACTTGGTTGGTAAGGCAGCTAGCTATATCTACTTTGAAGATCGTGACGCTACGATTCTCACGTACGAATCGCATGAACATCGTTACACAGATTTTGTAAGAGGAGCGACTTTTGCGGGACCGCGTGAAACTTTTGAAAAGTTTCAGTTCCCGGAGCTGGGAAAGTCAGAAGATTCCACCGTTCTCAAAGAGATTCGAGAAGGCGGGGGACTAATCTATTCAGCCGATTCTTTCAATTTTGTGGTGAACAGGTTTGCCAACAAGGAGAGGCACACTTGGACAGCCTCAGACGATCAGCTTTTTGCGACCGGCCGGATGGTTTTCAGAGGCAATGGTCAAGATCAATTAGCAGTCTGACGGATTGATCCTGCTGATGGCTACGAAATGTGAAGGCACCAAAAGATTTTGAACCGAAAGGAAGAACTTGAGCGAGAGAATTCGGCAGCTTGGAGCTGCTTGGAGGGGTTATCAGAAGAAGTACTCGGATTCAATTACCCCAGAAGCTAAATATACTTACGCGAACAGGTTTCATCGCGGATATTTGTTCGGTGATCTGGATGCTGTAGCGGCCGCTCCTGAGGAATGGCCTAGGGAGCGGGTGGGGTCTCTAGCGTTAGCATGTTCACCTGCTTTAGAAAGAGTGTCGGTGAGCGACGAACAAACTGGTTGTAGGGTGCTACTGCTGGGGACCGCTTTTAGCAGCGAAGCTGATTTGGATAACTCTCAGGGCGTTGCCTGCGATGTTTTAAGGACTCTTTCTCGAAAGGGCCTTAACGGTGTTGATAGTCGAATTGAGGAACTTGGCGGACGATTTGTCCTCATTTGTTGGGACGAAGAGAACTGTAGAATCTTCGTCGATCCTATGGCTAGCTTGACCGCTTATTATGCGAAGACCGATAAACGCTTAGCAGTCTCTTCGCACTCGGCCTTGATCGCCGCGGCAGTTGGCGAATATGACAGCGATGAGAAAGCTTGGGTGATGCAGCATCCAGACTATGTTAGCGGTGGTGGCAAGTACCTTCCGGGGTTAGTTTTTCCTCATGATGTGTGTCTTACCGTTTTCGCAAACCACTCCTTGGACATATCGCTTCGAAATTTCAGGAAAAGCCAAAGGAGAGTATATCCGCGGGCAGGTTTACCTAACCTCAGCGTAGATGAGGCCACGGATGTGTTCATCGATGAGACACGATTTCATCTCGAATCGTGGCTTAAACAATCGAAACAATCATATTTGGCACTGACGGCAGGTCGGGACTCTCGCGCATTACTGTCGGTGGGGTTAGATCTTCTGCAAGATTACGACGCTACTTGTATGACCTACCATTTCTTTGAAAAGAACAACACTTCGACCTTTAAAGATTTGCTAAAGGCAAATCAGTTGGCCGAAATGTCTAACCTTGCTTTCAAAATTGTAAGTATTCCTACCGCATTAACTGGGAAAGAAATGGGTAAGCTCTATAACACCACTTTTCCCACTTGGGCTAGATTTCCTACGTTGGCTTCAGCTTTTTATCACCAATTGGTAGCGGATGCCAGCCTCGTTATCGGGATAGGTGGGGGAATCGGTACTGGTTTCTTCAGAAAGAGGGAGAGTAAAGCTATAACCCCTGAGGTCTTGGCAAGGAAATTCTCCAACAGTGATATTCAGTATGACCCCAAATTGTTAAAGCTGATGGCGGATTATGCAGAGTTTACGGAATTTAGTGAAGAAAAGATCAAGGGGTTTAATTTCTATGATCTGTTTCACTGGGAGCATCGCTTGTCGAAATGGGCCAGCATCGGGTATTCGGAATATGACTTGAGCGTCTCTACCGCGCTCCCTATGAATTCTCGGCGGATGATTGAGGCTATGCTGTCAGTGCCTGAAGTACACCAGTTTGATAAATCCATTTACGAAGAAATTCAGAAGCGCTCAACTGTTTATTAATGGTATGCGTGTAGATACTTTGGATTTGGAAAGTTCGGAAGGTCTGAGCTTTCCTGATCGCTGCTGGTGAACGTGTACGACTGAGAAGGTGCGCCGGTTTCTTCGATGGACGTGGAATTGTCTGTAGTCGAACGCTGTCAAGAAGGATTGTTTGCTAAACCACTTCGATTGGGGCTTGCAAAGTAGAGCCATGTCTTTAAATGGTGGGCCTGACCCCGGAAAGTGGACACGTCGGGGGTCAGGCCCCGTTTCAAGGTCATAGGTTGGTCGGGAATGCCTCAGCCAAACTCTAGGACTAGGCCCGTTTTGTAATTCTGAGAGCCCTCTTTGTGCTCTGAGATGTCGTCCTAGTTGAACCCCTCGGCGTGGATTTCTCTGTAGGCAGCACGCAGCATGACGGCAGCCTCATGGAGGTGCGGTGCGCCGGTGCGGATGAAGGGGGTTATGCAGGAAGCAGTGCTAAGCGGCGTGCGGCCGTTCGGCAGGTAGGCCACATCGTGTACCACTGCGCGGGCGAGCGTAGCGCGAACTGGGACTCAAAAGCACTGGGGCGTTGTGGGCGGGGTGGAAAGGGGCGTCGGCAAGCGAGGCTGTAGCAGAGGACTCGATGGTGAGCAGAGTGAAGGCGGGGGCGTTTGCGCGGCGCGGATGCTGCGGAAGTCGGGCACGCTAAAGGCTTTAAGGGCGCAGGACTACAGGCGAGACAAATGTTTGGGCCTGTAGGCTTCTCCGTGGCCGGTGTGCTTTCTGCATACGTATTTTGTTTAGTCTCATGCCTTACTCAGCGGGCGCTGGTAGCGTTTATTGCATACTGCCACCAGCAGCTACAGGAGGCCATATTCTATGGACACGGATATTACCGAGCTGCTCGTATACGTCGGGCTAGTGTTTGTCGCGGTGCTCTTCTGGACCTATTACATCCTGGACGTGCGGAGGAATCCCCGATCGGAAGAGTGGTACGACGAAAGCGCCTGGGAAGGTGCAGCAAGTGATGGCGTCCTCTTCTATTATCCTTACTGCTCGCTAATTATGGGTGTTGGCGGTGCCGTAGGGTTGGTTGAAAGCATGAATCCTCCTGAGCTTGTCGACTCAGTGCTGCGGGTTGTGCTCTTGGCAGCTGTCTTTATCGGAGCTGTCGGGATGACGGGTGGTTTCGGGATCCCGCTTCCGTGGCCTTTTGTTCCGCGTTGGGTCGTCGACATTCGCAAAGCGAAACGTACTCGAAGGCGCGAGCGTAGGGAAGCCAGAAAAAGGGAAAGGGAAGAGTAGGGGTAGCGGGTTTGCTGGGGGCTGAGTTCCGTTAGAAATCTTCGCTATCACGCTGGAGTTCCTTCAGCCCAGTGGCAAAGCAACTGAAGACATTTTGGGATGTCGTGGCACTCGTCCCAGGTTTGGTGATGTACATCAGTACGGAGACGTCCCTTTAGATTAGGACCGCTTGAGCAGTAATCGTCGTAATTACCGGGGTTGAGAATTCAGATGTGTAAACCCAATTTTACCCTGATTTAGGCTCTAATAACGCACCATTGTATCAAGCAAGCCTCTGGGTCAAATGGTTCCGGAAAGATTCATAAAATACCGAAGACCTACACGGAACAGGTTGCGAAAGACTTCGAATGCAGTGTCGGGGTTTGCTCAGTTTAGGGAGATTAGAAAATCTGGAATAGGCCAAGAAGATTTGACCGGGATGTGAAGGATTGGTGGTGAGTCTCGGTGAAGAACACTTTTTGGCAGAAAGGGGATAGAAACAACCAGTAGAAAGGGTTACGTCCGTAGTGGCAGTGATTGTGATACGAAGGGCAGTCTGAGCGACAACTGGGGGCGTTGTAAAGTTGACAGCGAGCTATCGTGGGGGATTAAAAGCTCCTGTTGCATGCTATTGATAATCAATGTGGCTAGGGTAATCGGCACACTGCCGTGGCGCATGTTCAGTAGGTCGCTGACACGCTCGGTTAAGAGGAAGTTGCGCTGCACGATGAGCATGCTGGGGATAACGACGGCAATGGCGGCGTTGTTAAAGGAGGTGCAGCGGGCTAATTCACGAGGCAGAGGATCGGGGAGTGGGCTGCATAGTTTTATTGGCGGTTCCTACACAATTCTGTGGTTAAGGGCGGCGGTCTCGGGTCTTTTTATGACGCCCCATTCAGTAGAGGGTGTCAGGAAGTTTGTGTGTGAGGCTCTGATCTAGAAGGAGTTTCACCGATAATGACTACGGTGTCACTGAAGAAAAGCCATGACCCGGCGAGGGTCAACGAGATCAGCGAGAAGCTGATGGAAAATCCTGAAATCGCCAGCTTGA
>NZ_JASPIX010000039.1:0-423 GCF_030229735.1 Corynebacterium sp. MSK074 | reverse complement strand
TCGATGAGTGCTTGTGCTGCGGTGGTGGTGGTCTGGTTGGTGTAGGCGTCGATGTGGCGGGCGATGATGGTGGCGGTAGCGCTATCGCAAGTAAGCGTGAGTGTGGTGGTGTTATCCGGGTTGTAGTTGATGCGCAGTCGTGGTTCGGGTTTGTGTTCTTTGTCTTCGGGGCGCAGGTGGGTGTCGATGAAGGTGCGGATAAAGCGGCGTAGATCCGCGTCGGTGGGGACTGTTTGGTTGGGTGTGGTGGGGGTGAGGAAGTCTGCGAGTGCGGCGTCGATGGCTTCGAGGTGGTCTGGGTTGTTGTCCAGGCGGGTGAGTTCGCGGTCGATGATGCGCAGTTTGGTCAGGTCGAGTATCCAGTGCTGGCCTTGGACTTCGGTGACTAGGGGTAGTTGGCGCATGCGGAAGTGGGCGCGCAGG
>NZ_JASPIX010000038.1:0-435 GCF_030229735.1 Corynebacterium sp. MSK074 | reverse complement strand
CCATCATCGCCCGCCACATCGACGCCTACACCAACCAGACCACCACCACCGCAGCACAAGCACTCATCGACCTCATCTTGGAAGACACCCACACCAGTGTTGCCATCAACACGTTTACCACCAACCCCGACACCAACCTCGTCTTTCACCCTGGTGCCGGATGGATAAACCTCAACCACGCACCCACCAACAACACCTTCATCCGCCGACTCTTAGCCGACGAGGCAGACTCCTACACCCCCACCACCGACATCCGCGCCTACACCCAAGGCAGAGACGCCACCTGCCGCTGGCCCGGCTGCACCGTCCCCGCCACCCGGTGCCAACTCGACCACCGCATCGAATACCACCTCGGCGGGTGGGGTTGCCCGCAAATCGTGGACACGTAGTGGGGCTACCTAGTGCTTAGGCAGCTATTTCTTTTCTACTGGTGGT
>NZ_JASPIX010000037.1:0-443 GCF_030229735.1 Corynebacterium sp. MSK074 | reverse complement strand
GTGGCCACACAAGTGAACTTGACAAAAAATTGATTAAAGAAAAAAGAAATCACACAAACACACACAAACAAACCACAAAAAGCAGCCCATCTAATGCGTGTTTAATGCTCGCGTCCACTATACAGTTCTCACACAACACCCCAACCACAACCAGCCAACACCAACCGTGTCAACAAGCCACATGGTCAGGCACAAAAAAGGGGGATAATGCCCCAGACACCCAACAATGCACCAACATACAAACATTATTTTTTAATCAACTGTGCATGGACAACGTGTGTCACAAAGCGCCATTCAAACACTTGAGTTCATCTCTTAGGTGTGTGTTCCACCCGGACAATTTTTCAACAATAAAAGGCCGGCAGCATGACACTCGCATACTCAACCAACCACAGGGTGCAACTGCACCCACAATAAAGCTCCTTAGAAAGGAGGTGATCCAC
>NZ_JASPIX010000036.1:0-552 GCF_030229735.1 Corynebacterium sp. MSK074 | reverse complement strand
ACATCGCTAGAGGCTTTTCTCGACAGTACAGGATCACCACCATCAACCCCAATGGGTCTACGCATCACGTCTCAACCATATGTGCGGCGGATTTACCTACCACACGATCTACACGCTTACACCACCAATCCAATAAGTGGCGTGGCTACCTCACTGCGTCACCCCATCACTTGAACCACACATCAGGCCCCACGACATCAACACCACCAACACTCAAAGAGTGTCAGCAGTGCATCCGCGGTGGTTAGTATCAGTGCTTTATCATGGGCGCGCATGTACGGGTACCAGAATATCAACTGGTTATCCATCGACTACGCCTGTCGGCCTCGCCTTAGGTCCCGACTCACCCTGGGAAGACGAACTTGACCCAGGAACCCTTAGTCATCCGGCGGATAGGATTCTCACCTATCAATTCGTTACTCATGCCTGCATTCTCACTCGCACACAGTCCACGCCTCCTTACGGTAACGCTTCAACCCATGCACGACGCTCCCCTACCCAAACAAAAAAAGTTTGCCGCGGCTTCGGCGGTGTACTTGAGCCCCACTACAT
>NZ_JASPIX010000035.1:0-713 GCF_030229735.1 Corynebacterium sp. MSK074 | reverse complement strand
TCACGCTCGACCAAGTCTGGGCGCAGATCAGGCACGTTAGGCTTACGGGTTGTGAGAGGTGATCTGCCTTTGCCTTTGCCAGAAACACCGGCCAAGCGCATTAAACGGGCAGTTTGTTCACGACCGATATCAATTCCGTCACGGCGGAGAGCATGCCACATTTTCCGTACACCGTAGACACCGTAATTATCCCGATGAACAGTTCTAATGCGTTCGACCAGCACAGCATCACGAAGGCGACGAGCACTTAACCCACGGGCCTTGGACTGGCGATAGCCACGCGAGGTGATGAACCCACCAGACCGGTTATTCTTCAACGTCTTACAGATGAACTCGACAGAGAAACGAACCCGGTATTCATCGATGAACCGGATCATTTCCGACGTTTTGGGTCGAGTTCCGACGCGAAAAAAGCTGAAGCGGCCTTCAGCAGCTCATTAGTGTCGCGTAGCTCTTGATTTTCACGACGCAGCCTCGCGTTTTCCGCGGCCAAATCTTCAGGCACAGGTTCTGGGATGTTTCCCGCACGACGGGCCTGTTGAGTCCATTGACGGGCCGTATGCCATGAAACCCCCAGCTTTGGAGCTACTGCCTGGCACGCGGCTTGCATCGACATATTTTCTGCCAAGATGCGATCTTCCACGAGACGGACCACACGGTCCTTTGCATCCTGGTCAAATTTTCTTGGCATATTCCAGATTTTCCCATCTACT
>NZ_JASPIX010000034.1:0-752 GCF_030229735.1 Corynebacterium sp. MSK074 | reverse complement strand
CGCGAGCTCATCTTTGATCTTGACCGGCAAGGCAAAGGTGTACGTGAGATAGCTCGGCGTCTTCAGCGCTCTGCTGGCACTATCAGCAAGGAGCTTAAACGCAACCGGGATGAATTTGGGGTGTATCTTCCCACGCATGCGCACCGTAAATCGGTGTTGCGTAGGTTTAGACCGAAAAAGCGCAAGATTGATGCCAATCCACGTTTGCGCACCGTGGTCTGGGCGATGGTGAAAGATAGGTACTCGCCGGAGCAGATTTCTGGGAGGTTGCGCAGTCGCTATCCCGGTGATGAGACTATGTACGTGTGTCCTGAAACTATTTATCAGTCTTTGTATTTCCAGGCTAAAGGCGAGTTGAAAAAGGAAGTCGCTGCTGCACTGCGTCGCGGTCACGCCCAACGTCGACCTCGTGGCACGCGCAGTGCCCGCAGGCGGTTTGTTGACCCTATGGTGATGATTTCCGACCGGCCAGCAGAAGTAGATGACCGAGCAGTACCAGGTCATTGGGAAGGCGACCTCATTTTAGGCGCGGGTAATAAGTCTGCAATTGGCACGCTAGTAGAGCGAACCACGCGCTATGTCATCTTGCTGCATTTACCTAATGGGCATAGTGCTACCGAAGTAAATGAAGCACTTACTAAAGCGATTGCTACCTTGCCAGATCATCTCAAAGGATCACTTACCTGGGATCAGGGAAGTGAAATGGCCTGCCATAAGGCCTTTTCTGTAGCGACAAACTGTCCCGTGTTCTT
>NZ_JASPIX010000033.1:0-769 GCF_030229735.1 Corynebacterium sp. MSK074 | reverse complement strand
ACGGCCACCGCGTGGTCAACAAGGCTTGCTACATGGCGGTTGGTGTCGATATGGACGGCATCAAGCACATCCTGGGATTGTGGATCGCGGACAATGAAGGCGCCGCATTCTGGGCATCGGTGTGTGCGGATCTGGCCAACCGCGGTGTCCAAGACGTGTTCATCGTGTGCTGCGACGGGCTCAAAGGCCTGCCGGAGGCTGTGGAGACAACCTGGCCGAATTCCATGGTGCAGACCTGTATTGTGCACCTGATTCGGGCTGCGAACCGGTGGGTGTCCTACCAGGACCGCAAAGCAGTCTCCCGCGCGCTGCGTGAGGTCTACACAGCCGCTAACGAGGACACCGCGCGTGCCAGCCTGGATGCTTTCGAGGCCAGTGAACTTGGCCGGAAATATCCCCAGTCGGTTAAAGTCTGGCGTGATGCATGGGAGCGGTTCGTGCCGTTTCTGCAGTTCCCACCGGCGGCACGCCGGGTGCTCTACACCACCAACTCGATCGAATCGCTCAACGCCGAACTGCGTAAAGCTACCCGTAACCGGGGTCAATTTCCAAACGATACTGCCGCACTAAAGACACTGTGGCTGATGATCTGCAACATCGAAGACAAGCGCGCTGCCCAGCGAGCGAGGAAAGCAAAACGCGATATTGAATGCAACGGCTATATTGAAGGAGCGAAAGCAACTGGATGGAAACAAGCCATCAACCAACTAGCCGTGGCTTACCCCAACCGATTCGCGGATTACTTGTAAACCAAGCCCCCGCACACAAA
>NZ_JASPIX010000032.1:0-1080 GCF_030229735.1 Corynebacterium sp. MSK074 | reverse complement strand
TGGAACGAGATGAGGCTTCACCAAAGCTTGGGATACCGAACCCCAGTCGAAGTGGAAACCGATTTTTGGAAGCAGAACCCGCCGCAAGAAATAATAGAAATCAAGGCAAATGCCTAGGAACAAAACTCGGGGCACTTCAGTCATTGGCGTGATACTGTGTTCCCACAGGTGGCCATGAGTTGTCACTAGATAACACTGATTAGGGAAGGACTAGGGAATGAATCGGGAAGATTCCCTAGTCCCTCTCCCTCGTTGTGGAAGGCATGGCAATGGCACGGAGGAAGGCTGAGCGCACGCGCCAGGCATTCGGCAAGTTGTCGGTTAAGGGCAAGCGCGTCTATGCGGAATACACCGGGCCGGATGGTCGCATACACACCCCTGGGCATTCCTTCCCCCCAAAGATTGGTGCGGAAGGTTGGCTAGCGGAGGAACGCCGCCTGATTGACCTAGGCACCTGGACGCCACCAAAGCAGCGCAAGGAAGAAGAGGCCCGGCGCCCTCGTGGAAGAGGCCAACAGCATGACCGTGGGGGAGCTTGTAGACGATTGGCTTTCTAGGGCAAACAACCTGAAGGAACCTACGCGGCGCACTCACCGCAAGAAACTTGAATTGCGTGCCTTATGCCCGTCGATACCGGGGGAGCTGGACAGCCTGAAGGATGTTCGCGTGGTGGATGTAGATAGGCAGCGGGTGCGTTTGTGGGTAGAGCAGATGCTGGCAATATGGCCGTATGGGGCAGACGGCTACCATGCTTGTTACTACGCGCATAAGCGTCTTGTGACTGCTTTCAACTGGGCAAAGAATGAGCTTCAACTGATTGATTCCAACCCTGTATCTGGTGTGAAGATGCGCAAACCGCAACCCGGAAACAGGGATGAAGCGGTGTTTACCAACGATGAAGCAAACGCCATAGTGAAGGCGTTTCCTGATTGGTTACAGCACGCCCCGCTTATTTTGCTGTATAGCGGGCTGAGGCCGGGGGAGATGCTGGAGCTACGCCTAAAGAGGGTGTCAGGAAGTTTGTGTGTGAGGCTCTGATCTAGAAGGAGTTTCACCGATAATGACTACGGTGTCACTGAA
>NZ_JASPIX010000031.1:0-1097 GCF_030229735.1 Corynebacterium sp. MSK074 | reverse complement strand
GTGAACTGCCCCCCGAAAGTTGGACTGGTTTAATTCTAGGCGGTTAGGGCTTCAAGGGTCTGATTTCGATATTGCATCGGGGTTAGACCCTTGAGTCGTTGTTGGATGCGTTCGGTGTTGTACCACCGGATGTACTCGTCGATTGCCTGGTTGAACTCTGCGACGGTGTCGAAGGCTTCTCCGTGGTACATCTCGGTTTTCAGGTGGCCGAAGAAGTTCTCCATGACCGCGTTGTCGTAGCAGTTGCCTTTGCGTGACATCGATTGGACTCCCTGGTGCTGGCTAATCAGGGTGCGCCATGATGAGTGCTTGTATTGGAATCCTTGATCGGTGTGGATCATCCAGCCCGGCTCTGGAGCACACGCTTTGATCGCCTGCGCCAACGAAGCCGAGGTAAACGCCGTAGACGGCGATGTGGCCACTGTGTGGGCGACGATTGAGCGGTCGAACAGGTCCATCACCGGTGAGAGATACACCTTGCGGCCAGCGACTTTGAACTCGGTGACGTCGCTGACGAAGACAGTGTTGAGCCTATCGGGGGTGAAGTTGCGCTCGAGTGTGTTCTCAGCGATGTAGCTGATTGTGCCAGTGTAGGAGATGTAGGGCCTGCGCTGGCGGATCTTGGCTTTCAAGCCCATGGCGCGCATGAGCTTGTAGACAAGTTTGTGGTTGACCACCCAGCCCTGGTTACGCAGGTCGAGCAGTACCCGCCGGTAGCCGTAGCGGTGTTTGTTGCGCTGAAAACTGTCCCGGATCGCTTGTTTGAGCTCGGCATGTTTATCCGGTGCGGTGAGTCGTTTTTGGTGGTAGAAGAATGTCGAGCGTGCCATGCCGGCCGCATCCAGGAGGTAGTCCAAGCGGTGGTGTGACTTGAGGATGACGATTGCCTGGGCTTTCAGGCGTGTCCCTGGTTCCTCAAGTCTCGCAATTTTTTTAAGTAGGCGTTTTCCGCTTCCAGCCGCTCAACCTGGCGGCGAAGCTTTTCCTCTTCCGTGAGGCGTTTCGGCGCAGCCGATCCTTTGGGCCTGCCCTTCGGCTTCGGGCGCAGAGCCTCGTCGCCGCCTCTGCGCCACTTAGCCACCCAGTCCTTGACGAGG
>NZ_JASPIX010000030.1:0-1211 GCF_030229735.1 Corynebacterium sp. MSK074 | reverse complement strand
ACCACCAGTAGAAAAGAAATAGCTGCCTAAGCACTAGGTAGCCCCACTACGTGTCCACGATTTGCGGGCAACCCCACGTATGGCACGGCTATTAAAAGTATCTCGGTCTGGATACTACAAATGGGCCCATACGCAGCAGAAGCGGCTATCCGGCGACGATGATCGCGCAGCATTCTACGACGATGTTGACCGCAAGATTCATCAGATTTGGTCGGACTCCGATCAGGTTTACGGTGCTCCGCGGATCACCGCAGAACTTACCGAGCGCTACCACATTGCGCTTAACCGTAAGACTGTGGCTAAACGAATGCGCATGATGAGCATTGAAGGGATTTCACCGCGGGCCTTTGTCCCAGTGACAACGGTCCAAGCCAAACGTAAGTCCACGCTTCCTGACCTGGTCAAGCGCATGTTTGATACCGGTGAGCTCAACCGAGTGTGGATGTCGGATATTACCTACCTGCGCACTGCTGAAGGCTGGTTGTATCTGTGTGCAGTCCGCGATGGCCATTCCCGCAGGGTACTGGGCTGGGCTATGGATAGCGTTCAAGATACATACCTGGTCGAACGGGCCCTGCGAATGGCGCATACGCTGCGCGGTGACGTGCCTGACGGGCTAGTGTTTCACGCTGACCGCGGAACCCAATTTACCAGCGAGAAGCTCTGGGAAGTTTGCCGCAACCTGGGCATTGCTCAGTCCGTAGGGCGTACCGGTGTGTGCTTCGATAACGCGATGGCCGAGTCATTCTGGTCAACGCTTAAAACCGAGTTCTACGACCGTAAGCGCTGGGCGACCCGTGATGCCGCACGCAAGGCCGTTGCCTACTGGATTGAAGTCGTCTACAACCGCCGGCGCCGACACTCCGCACTCGGTATGGTAAGCCCCGTCGACTTCGAGAACCACATTGGTCTAACCACCAGCAGAAAAGAAATAGCTGCCTAACCACTAGGTAGCTCCACTACGTGTCCACGATTTGCGGGCAACCCCACCAGAGTGTGTCTGGTTCCTAGACATCGTTCCGCATGTCCTATGAGATCGTTCCGGCTTGTCCTGCGGGAATGTCTCATTACATCGATCCGGCAGCACGATTTTGGGCGAGAGTGCCCCGCGGGGGTGAACGGGCATGTCTCGAGGAGAGTGTCTGATGGTTTGTGTGTGGGTTTCCAACCTGCATAAGGAGATAAGCCAGAATGACTACTGTGGCACGACG